>JAAYXX010000568.1 GCA_012515695.1 Chloroflexota bacterium | reverse complement strand
ATGTTCGAAGGAGAGGGGCGCGCCCGCCTGCGCGAGCTAATCCGCACCTATTTCGACCTGGGCGGCTTGCAGATGCAAATCACCGTCGTCGATCAGGAGACGTTGCGCCGCGCCGTGGCCCAGCCCGAACAGTACGGCGACCTGATCGTGCGCATCGGTGGCTATTCCGAGTATTGGCGCAACCTGTCACAGAGCTTGCGCCAGACGGTTCTGGAACGCACAGAGCACGCCCTGTAGCGTTCTGTTCCAAACAGCAGTAGAAAGGGAAGGCTGATGATTTACGCGCGCTATTTCGCGGAGCAACTCACCGAGCGGCTGTTCGTGATCGGGCAGGAACCTGCAATGGGCGGCCTGCAAGTGATCGACTCGCACGTGTACCTGGTGAACGGAGCCTCGTCTGTGCTGGCGATAGACGCGGGCAGCGGGGCATCCTGGCCCTTTGTGGCGGCGGTGGCCGAGCGCTATGGCTTTGCCGAAAAGCCATTCGCCTATGTGCTCACTACTCACGGCCATCGCGACCACGCGGGCGGCCTGCCCCAGTTCGAGAGCCGGGGGGCGCTGACGGTCTCTTCGGTCTACACAGCCGACCATCTCGAGTCGGAGGAGAACGCTGACATCCTCTTTGACGAGGATTCATCCCTCGACCTGATCGAGTTCCGCGCAGACGCGATCCTCACGCCGGGCCATACGCCGGGATGCGCCAGCTACCGCCTGGAGGTTGACGGCAACCTGTGCCTCTTTACCGGCGACCTCATCCAGACCGACGGCGGCCTGGGGTGGAGCGGCAGCGAAGGCTTTAGCCAGGAGCAGGTGTTGGCGAGCCTCAAAAAGCTGGCCGCCATGCCCGCGCCCGATTTCCTGCTGACCGGCCACGGGCTGGTGGTCGGTGGGCGGCAGTTGCTCGAAAAGGCCATCTCCTACGGCGAGTCGGGCCGGTGGGTTCCCTGGACAGAACACGCCCCCCCCATGCCCTGACCATTCCCGAACTACTCGCATGCCGACAGGCAGCGCATGACGCGAGCGTGTCTGTCGGCATGCCTCAATCTCGGCTTTGGCGAGATTGCCCATTTCCCTATAATGACACTCTTGGGAGTGGCTGCCATTGACCTCTTTCCTGGCAGCCCCACTACCTCCTAACATCCACCAAAAGAGAGGACCGTTATGAGTTCGCCTTCCGCATCGCGCCCCGCCGCCGTTTCGCAGGTCGGCAACCGCCGCCTGATGATCATTCTGTGTGCCGTCGCCGTCTTTTTATACTGGTCTTCCCTCTACCTCTACATGCCCACCCTGTCCACCTATGTAGAGAGCAAGACCAACAACCTGGCGATGGTGGGCATCGTGCTTTCGCAATATGGACTCTGGCAGGCCATCATCCGCCTGCCGCTGGGCATCGTCTCAGACTGGGTGGGACGACGCAAACCCTTTATCATTGGCGGCTTTGTGCTGTCGGCGTTGGGCGCATGGCTGCTGGCCACCACAGGCCACATCAACGGAATGCTGGTCGGCCGGGCCATCACCGGACTTGCGGCGGGCACCTGGGTGCCGCTGGTTGTGCTGTTTAGCAGCCTCTTCCCGCCCGCAGACGCCGTCAAGGCCAGCGCCCTGCTCTCGTTTGTGTCATCCTTCGGGCGGGTGCTCGCCACTGGCATTACCGGCTCGCTCAACGATCTAGGCGGCTATTCGCTCGCCTTCTTTATCGCCATTGCCGCCGCCGGGCTGGCCATCGTGGTAATTCTTCCCAGCAAGGAGCAGGCTCGCCCCCCCAAGCGCCCCTCGCTCAAGGGCCTCGTCACGCTCATCACCCGCCGGGATGTTCTGCTGCCCGCGCTGCTCAGTGCCGTCAGCCAGTACGCTAACTGGGCGACGACCTTTGGCTTTATCCCCAACCTGGCGGATAGGCTGGGGGCTACCGACGTGACCCAAAGCCTGCTCATGAGCCTGAATATCGGCTTTCTCACGGTGGGCAACCTGCTGGCTACTACCATCGTGAATCGCCTGGGCGCACGCCGCATGGTCTATCTCTCGTTTGTCCTGGTCGCCGTGGGCGTCGGTGGCGCGGCGCTGGCGCCTTCCCTGCCCTTCCTCTTTGCTGCCCAGTTCTGCATTGGGCTATCCCTGGGCGTCGGCTCCCCCGTCCTCATGGGCATGAGCATTCGCCACGTGGATGAATCCGAGCGCACGAGCGCGATGGGCCTGCATCAGTCCGTCTATGCCATCGGCATGTTTGCCGGGCCAGCCCTCAGCGGCCCCTTGGCAGACCTGATCGGCATTCGCGGCATGTTCGGCGTTACCGCTGCGGCCTGCCTCGTCATAGGGCTGTTCGTTACTCGTTGGCTGGAACCCGAACCCCAACAGGCAGGCTGACGCGATCCCTTTGACAAGCTGCCCCCGGTGGGTATGCTGTAGGCTAATTCACCAGGAGGTCGCAATGGATACCCTGCTTGCACAACTTGTCGAACTGGCCGGAGGCCCCGGCTTTGAGCATCGCGTCGCGGCGTTTATGGCCGCCGAGATGGAGCAACGTGGCGCTGTCGTTTCGCGAGACGCCATCGGGAACGTGATCGGCGCTCTGGACGCTGACCAGGACGCCCCCGCCGTCATGATCAGCGCCCACATGGATGAGGTGAGCCTGCTCGTCAAGTACATTGACCCTCAGGGCTTTATCTATTTTGTGCCCAACGGCACCGTCAGCGAGGCCATCTTGCCGGGCACGCAGGTGGACATCTGGACGATGGACGGCCAGGCTATCCCCGGCGTCATCGGCAGCCGCAGCCGTCACCTGCAAGACGAGTTCAGCAGTGCCACCCCTCCCCGCCCGTGGATTGACGTCGGCGCGCGGGATGCGGCAGACGTCACCCGGCTCGGCGTCCGCGTCGGCGACATGGTGGTCTTTCGGCCCAACTTTAGGCGGCTGGCGAACGGTCACGTGGTCAGCAAGGCCCTGGATGACCGCATGGGTTGCGCTCTCTTGCTGCACATACTGGGCGCGCTGGCAGACCAGGCGCGTGACTATCGGCTGTATTTCGTGGCCGCCACCCAGGAAGAGGTAGGCTCGCGGGGCGCTGGTGTGGCTGCGCGCCATTTACACCCCAGCCTGGCGCTCGTCATCGACACAGTGCCCGCCGCAGACCCCAGCACCGCCCCCCAGCAGACCGACGTGCGCCTTGGTGGCGGGCCTGTCCTGCGGACAATGGACATTCTGCCCAACATGATGGGAACCCTGTACGCCCGTCAGGTTCGCAATCGGCTGATCGAAACCGCCGAAGCAGCGGGCATTCCCTATCAACTCGACATCTTTCCCACGTGGACCGATGCCGCCACGATTCACACCACAGACCAGGGCGTGCCTACGGGCGGGGTCTTTGTGCCGCGCCGATATAGCCACTCCCCTGCGGAAGTGATGGACCTGCAGGACATGCAGCATACCGCCGACTTGATCGTCGCGTTCCTCACCCAATTGGACGCGCACCAGATTCGCCAGCTCACCAACGCCTAGCATCCGCAACTCTGCCCCGTTTTCTGCTGGCGGGCATGTTGACACGTCCCAAACGTAGCAGTAAAATATGAGTAGAATCGTATGCGGCAGAATTGATACACTACCAATACGACACGAGCACGACGTTACAGCGACGAGCGCTTCACCGGTAACTGCATCGTACTCATATCAGGCACATACTACCACGGCGCGCACCCCACGGTGACGCGCCGCTTTTTTACCGATAGTCCCGCCTCCCATCCTACACCTATCCAGCAAGCACATGGCGGCTCGCTGCCAACACTCCCCCCTCGGTTACCGGCTCAAGATAGAGAGAGATAGGTGGAAAGCATGAGTTCAGGGAACGAACCCCAGAAATTCAAAATCTCAAGCACTTGGTGGATTATTCTACTACTATTTATTGCATTTAACGTTTGGATACTGTGGCCGAGAGACCCGGTAGGCACAGATATCGCCTATAGCACGTTCCTGGACCTTGTCCGCGCAGGAGAGGTCAGGAGTGTGCTCATCTCTGGCAGCCGGATCACCGGCACGTTCAAGCAACCGGTGCCACCGTCGGACCTTTCATCGCCAGACTCGGTGAATGGCGCCCCTGGCACGCAGAGCTTTGAGAATTTCACAACCAACTTTCCAGAGGCAGTTGGCGATAGCAGCCTGCTTCCGCTCCTGGAGCAACAAAGCGTGATCGTCGATGTTCAGCCAGAGAGCAACTCCTGGCTGGGCACAGCGCTCATTACCCTGCTTCCCATTCTGTTTCTGGTGGGCGCGCTGCTGTGGATGCGGCGGCAGGCCCCCGAGGGGCAAAGCGGCCTGTTTGATTTCGGACGAAGCAAGGCCCGCCGTCATTCGGGGCTGCGCCCGCAGGTGACATTCGCCGACGTGGCGGGCGCAGACGACGCCAAGGCAGACCTGCAAGAGGTGGTGGACTTTTTGCGGAATCCGCGCAAGTACCACGCCATTGGCGCGCGCATCCCACGCGGCATTCTGCTGGTGGGGCCGCCTGGTACTGGCAAGACGCTCATGGCCCGCGCAGTCTCTGGTGAGGCGGGCGTGCCGTTCTTTAACATCAGTGCCTCCGAGTTCGTTGAGATGTTTGTCGGCGTGGGCGCCAGTCGGGTGCGCGACCTGTTCGAGCAGGCCAAGGCCGTGGCTCCCGCCATCGTCTTTATCGACGAGCTAGACGCCGTGGGCCGCCGCCGTGGCGCGGGCGTGGGAACCGTCAACGACGAGCGCGAGCAAACCCTCAACCAGCTCCTTGTCGAGATGGATGGCTTTGACGAGCGAACCGAGGTGATCGTCATGGCAGCCACCAACCGCCCGGACGTGCTCGACCCCGCGCTGCTCCGACCAGGTCGCTTTGACCGGGAAATCACGGTGGGGCTGCCCGACCGCAAGGGCCGTCGGGAAATCCTGGAGATACACACCCGCAACCTGAGCCTTGGTTCAGATGCCGACCTGGATGTGTTGGCGCGCAGCACGACCGGTTTCAGCGGCGCAGACCTCGCCAATTTGGCGAACGAAGCAGCCCTGTTCGCTGCGCGTCACGACCACAAGCAGGTGGCTCGCAGCGACTTTGAAGAGGCTCTGGACAAAATACTGCTGGGCGGTGAGCGCCCTCTCATTCTGGGAGATGAAGACCGGCGCACCGTCGCCTATCACGAGGCGGGCCACGCCATCGTCGCATGGCTGACGCCCTACGCGGACGAGGTGCACAAGGTCACGATCATCCCACGCGGGCGAGCATTGGGTGTTACGCAACAATTGCCCGAAGAGGACCAGTACAACTATCCTCGCGCCTATCTGCTGGCACGCATTCGGGTAATGCTGGGAGGACGCGGTTCGGAAGAAGTCGTGCTGGGCGACGTCACAACTGGCGCAGAAAACGACCTGGTAGAAGCCTCCCGCCTGGCCCGCCGCATGATAACCCGCTGGGGCATGGGCGAGCTGGGCTTGATGACCCTGGAGTCCGACCAAGAGCAGCCCTTCTTGGGCTACGAACTGGCCCAGGCGCAAAGCTTCTCGGACGAAACGGCGGCCCGTATCGACCGGAACGTGCAGAACCTGCTCGCCGAGCAGCATGAAATCGTCCGAGACCTGTTGGCCGAACACCGGACGATGCTCGACAGGCTGGCCTCCCAGTTGCTGGAGCAAGAGACGCTGGATGCCGACCAACTGGAAAGCATTCTCGGCCCGCGCGTTGGCCCCAAGACCCGGCACACCCGCGAAGAGCAGCCCACCCCGGAACCAACCCCCGAGTTGGCCCGGTAGCGTGGTGGTTGGATGTTGTTGCATAATTTTGATTGACAAACTAAGGATTATCTGCTAGAATGGGCTTGCTACGAGGCGATAGGGTCTGCGCGTTGACAGGAGGTTACGCGTGATGAACGAAATCGAGACGGTTGATCGTATTCGAGTAGCCCCAGAGGTGTGTTCTTTTGTGGATGATGAACACTCCGAACTGAATATCGAGATCTCTTTGCCCGGCGTTCGGAAAGAAGATATAGACCTGAAAATGCGCGATGACGGCCTGAGTCTGTCCGCGCTGCGCGAGGATCTCGAGTATGTCACGACCATCGCGTTCTGTTGCCCGGTGAGTCCCGATCAGGCCAACGCCGAGTATGACAATGGCCTGTTGCGGGTGCGAGTACCGTTCCAAGATATCACCAAAGAGTCCGTCAGCATCAAGATCAAGTGACGGAAGCCTTCCTCTCCTTACCTCCCGGCGGGCACCACCTCCCCGCCGGGAGGCTTTTTATTTCCCCACCCCGCGCCGCCTCCCGCGCTTGCAGTCTGGCGCATCCAGCACTATTATTAGCGCCATCGTGCCACTCACACCAGCCCGCATCTCTATGCAGCCATATCACGCTGCCAGATGATGCTATCATTGCACTCATATGAAAGCCGGAGCTTGACTATGAAGATACTACCAGAAGAACGTTGCTACCTGCGCGATCTGGCGCGCCGCGTGGCCGAAATCGCCGCACACCCGGCCCAGGAATTCCGCCGTCAGGTCTGGTACGCGCAAAATGCGCTCCACCCCATCAAGCCCCCGGTCTTTTGCTCCCCCGAAGGGGCCTGGACGGAGCTGATCCCCGAAAAGACTTT
>JAAYXX010000567.1 GCA_012515695.1 Chloroflexota bacterium | reverse complement strand
CGCTCCTCCTCGGCCAACTGCTGGCGCACCTGGGCGCACATCTCGACGAACGAGTATTCGGGACGCGCCAGATAGTCCAGGATCGCGTGGCCTTGCACCGCCAACACGCTCACCAGCAGTATAGCGAAAACCGGGCGCAAGAGCCAGCCACCTCGCGCGTTATGCAAGTGAGACAGCGCAGCAGCCGCCAACAGCGCCAGAGGCACCCCCAGCGGCAAAAAATACCGCGTCGGGTGGTACGTCACGGTCAGCATCACCGCCATCATTGCCCCGCCCCCCAACAGCGCCACACGCACCGCCGGGCATTGGCGAAATTGGCGGCTGGACAGCAGAAGCAGGGTCACGCCCATCACCACGCCGGTCAGCAGTGGGTCATACAGGGTCAGCCCCAGCCACACCACCTGGGCAACATGCTGCAAAACCGCCAGGGGCCGCCATTCGTCAAACTGCCGCCCGGCGATATTCAGTCGGTTGAAATAGACATAGTCGGGGTAATGTGGCAGCGCCACCGTCACATAATGCACATACAGAATCAGGAGCAATACCGTCGCCCACAGCGCCAGGCCCTTGAGCTTGTTACCAAGGCCGTCGCTCGCCAGCCAGAGCAAATATACCACCGCCGGAAGCCCGATCACGGCGGTGGTTTTCGTCAGATACGCGCAGGCAAACGCCCCCGCCGATAGCGCCACCCCAAGCCGCCAATGCCCGCGTCTCGCTCTTGCCGCCATCAGCAGGCTGGCCATCAGAAAGGCCATCATCGGCACTTCCAGCAGCGCCAGTCGGCTGTAGGCAAACAGGCGGTAGTTGGTCGCCAGGAGCAGACAGCCTACCAGAGCCGCCCACCTCGGCACGTAATGGGCGGCGAACTCGTAGAACAGCACCAACAGCGCCACAAAAAAGGCCACGGTCAGCAGCCGGGCAGTGTACAAGCTCACCCCAAACAGGCGGAACATCGCCGCCTGCAAGATGGTCCACACGGGGATATTGACCGCCGGGTTGAAATCCCCCTCCCTGTGCCAGTGTCCGGTCAGCACCCAGGCGACGGCATTGCGCGCATACCAGCCCTCGTCGGTGTAAAACACCCGCGATGTGGTTATTCCCAGCGGCGGATCAGCCGTCAGATAGACCAGCCGCAACAACGCAAACGCCGCCACCAACAGAGACAGCCCCACCGTCGGCGCTCGCCGGGCCGCTATCCAACTATGCCAGCGAGCAGCCAGGCCAGGGCGACGCTCAGGGCGGGTTCCCCATCGCTCCAGCAGCGCAAGGAGATTCGAGATCACAGACATCATCCATTCGCCTCGTGTCAGGAGAAGGGGAGTATTGCCAGTTCCCCCGCGTCATCTAGCAAGCAGTCGCCATACGGCAGGCGCGACTCGGCCGCAGGAACGACTCTTGCCAGCAGGCCCAGCAAACCAGGGCCTGCATCGCTCGTGAAGCGTTCGCAAAGGCAATACACCAGGACAACGAACAAACAGCAGGAACACCATCTGCCAATGTTCCTGCTGTGCGAGCGTTCCTGCTGCGCGCCAGACTCAGGCGTTCACACCAGGCTCCAGGTCAATCTGGCCGGGCAATTCCACCACTACTACCGTGATCGGGCTATCAGGTTGCTGTCGCGGTCCCTCGATAGCCAGTTGATGGTCCTTCAGGCCAAACGGCAACGGCTGGCGCGATGGGTCGCTCAACAGATAGGCGCCCCGAAGGTCACCGTGCGCTATGGGCGTAAACTTTAGGACGCCATCCTCCGGCCAATCATAGACGTGCAGATAGACCTTGCCGGGCCGGGCAGTGCTACGACACCACGTAAGCCCCTGCACCGGTCCGGCGTGCGTGCCATAGATGGCTTCCCCGTTGCGCTGCAACCACTCGCCCATCTCGGTCAGGCGCTCGACGCTCGGCTGGGGAATCTCTCCCTCGGCCGTGGGGCCAACGTTCAGCAAATAGTTGCCCCCCTTGCTGACAATGTCCACCAGCTTGCGCAAGAGGTCCTTGGTAGACTTCCAGTTGTGGTCATCGGCTTTATAACCCCAGGTGTCATTGATCGTCGCCGGGGTCTCCCAATCCTCGCGCACAAACTCTGCCGGGATGGCGTTATCTCCCGCCGATGCATAATCTCCCATAGTATTGCCGATGCGCCCGCTGACCAGACAGTCGGGCTGCAATTCGTGCACCAGTTGCAGCAGCGACCGGCTCTGCGCCTCGGTCATCCCCTTGGGCGTGTCGAACCAGATCAGGCCAATCGGGCCATAGTTGGTCAGCAGTTCGCGCACCTGCGGCTTGACATAGTTGTCCAAATAAGACTGAAAGTCTTGTTTGGCCGGATCATAGTCCCAATCGTTGCCATCCCCGTCGGGGTGATGCCAGTCTTGCGTCTGCGAATAGTAGAAGCACAGCTTGATGCCTTGCTTCGCGCACTCGGCAGCCAGTTCCTTCATCGGGTCGCGGCCAAAGGGCGTCGCGTCCACAATATCATAGTCCGTCACCTTGGAATCATACATGCAAAAGCCATCGTGATGCTTGGCGGTGATTACCAGGTACTTTTGGCCCGCCCGCTTGGCCAGCCCCACCCATTCCGCCGCATTGAACTTGACGGGGTTGAACTGCCTGGCGAGTTGCTCATACTCCTTCACCGGGATACGAGCGCGATGCATGATCCATTCGCCAATCCCAGGGATTTTCTCGCCCTTCCACTCCCCCGCGGGGATGGCGTACAGCCCCCAATGGATGAACATTCCGAACTTGGCCTCGCGCCACCAATCGAGCCGAGCCTCGCCTCGCGCATTCGGTCGCTGGCCTCTCTCCACACGAATCGCTTGTGGTTGGTCGGACATAATCGCATCCTTTCCCCATTCCCTGTATAGCTCTTTGCGGATTCTATACGCACAGGCTTTTATTCCTGTCCCTCATAGCTATGTATCATAGCTACATTTCGCGCGCAGAGCAACCCCAACTCATTCACGCGCCATCTATCCGCTTGGCGGGCAGCGCGGTTTGTGGTATCATGCGCGCGCGCAAGAGTGAGCGGCCATATAAGCTCACCTGCCAGTGCATGAACGCATCGAGCTGTTACCAAAAACATAAAGGAGAGATAATGAAATCCCGTCTTGTATGCGTACTGATCGTGCTGGCGTTGTTCGCCATGTTGCTGTCTGGCTGCTCATCGGGTG
>JAAYXX010000566.1 GCA_012515695.1 Chloroflexota bacterium | reverse complement strand
TAGGCCGGGACGGTGATAACGGCCTGCGTGACCTTTTCGCCGAGGTAAGCTTCTGCGTCGGCCTTGAGCTTGGCCAGGATCATCGCTGAAATCTCGGCGGGCGAATATTCCCTCCCGCCCATCACGACCCAGGCGTCGCCGTTATCCTTTTCCACGATCTTGTACGGGAGTACCTTGATGGCCTTTTGCACTTCTGCATCAGAGAACTTGCGGCCCATCAGGCGCTTGATGGAAAAGATCGTGTTCTCCGGGTTGGTGATGGCCTGCCGTCGCGCAACCTGGCCGACCATCCGCTCTCCCGTCTTGGGGTTTACAGCTACCACGGACGGGCACAGGCGGCTGCCTTCCGCTGTGGGGATGACAGTCGGCTCTCCACCTTCCATCACGGCGATCACCGAGTTCGTTGTTCCCAGGTCAATTCCCACTATTCTCGCCATAATATAACTTTCTCCTATTCATCAGGTTTCATTTTGCGGGTAACCGCGCGATTGATAGAGCGATTATTCTTGTTCGTTGGTTGGGCTGGCCTCTTGAGTTGCGGGGCCTTTGGAGACCTTGACTAGCGTCGGCCTCAACACATAGTCGTCGAGTTTGTACCCCCGTTGTAGTTCCTCCATGACCATGCCAGACGGGTATTCGTCACTCTCCTCATGAAACAGGGCAGAATGAAAATTCGGGTCAAAGGGTTTGCCCATCGCCTCAATAGGCTCGACGTCATACTCGCCCAACATGCTGTCCATCTTGCGCTTGATGAGCACGACTCCCTCTACCCAACCCTGGTCGGCGAACTCGGGCGGGACATTCTTGAGCGCCAGTTCCAGGTCATCGAGGATCGGCAGGAACCGCCGCAGTACGTCCATCGTAATGAGGGTCGTCTGCTGTGCCCGGTCGCGGTCCTGGCGTTTGCGATAGTTGGAAAAATCGGCCAGGGCGCGCCGGTATTTGTCGAGCAGCTCATTGGCCTCGTTACGCAGTCGTTCGTTCTCTTGTTGCAGTTCCTCTAGCTCGGTCTTGGCCGTCCCCTCTTGTGCAGAGGCTTCTGCCTGCGTGTCAGGTGTTCCCTGTTGCTCTTCTACTTGATCCTTCTCATTTTCCATACCAGCTTCCCTTCATCCAGGTTTTGTAAACCCCCCAGCAATGCGCGGGGAATCTGGGGGGGAGCCATTCGCCTACAAGGACCCGGTGTTGTACATGTCGGCGATGAGGCCATCCATGAGTTGCGCGATGTATTGGACCGTCGAGATGACGCGGGAGTACTGCATGCGCGTCGGTCCCATGATGCCCAACACACCGCTCGCCTTGCCCTTGATGCCATAGGGCGACAGCACGAGGCTAATATCCAGGATATCCTCGTGCAGTCCCTCGCTGCCAATGATGATCTGCACGCCATTGGCGTTCAGAATGCGGCTGAGGACTGTTTCTAGATAATCGCGTTGTTCTAGCAGTTCGACCAACTGCCGGAACTTGGCCGGTTCCACAAATTCGGGCTGGTGCAACACATTCACCAGGCCATCTTGGTAGATATTTCTGAACAGGCGTTGATCTGCCTGGCGCATCTGCATCAGCACATGCTCAAACACCTCTGCCTCTAGCCCTTGCAGCCCGGTCAGTTCGGGGTTGGTGCTGTTGCGAATATCCCGCACCGAACGGTTCTTGAGCAGCTCGTTCAGCTTGTTCGAGATTTTCTTCAGGTCGTCCTGGCTTTTAGGCTCGTTCAGCGAGAGCATTTTCTGATAGACGCTGCTGTCATGCAGAACCAGGATCATCAGGCAGAGCGTGTCACGGATGGACACGATCTCCAGGTATTTGAACCGCGAGTTCACGGCGTGGGGCGGCGTCACCAGCGACGCCGATTGCGCCTTGTGCGCCAGAATAGCAGCGGTCAAGCGCATCCACTGCTCCAGGTCCAGGCGGATTTGATGAAACTGATGGCGGATCATGTGGCGTTCGATAGCAGGCAAATCCACATGCTGCATCAACCGCTCGACATAGTAGCGATACCCTTGTACAGTTGGGATACGACCCGCCGAGGTATGCGGTTGGGTCAGAAACCCCATCTCTTCCAGGCTAGCCAGCTCGTTCCGAATGGTGGCAGAGCTGATCTCCATTCCCCCGATTTTCTGGATCGTTCCCGACCCGACCGGGTTCGCTGTAGAGATATACTCTTGAACGAGTATACGGAATATCTCGCTTTGCCGGGAGCTAAGTTCCCGCTCCGGGTTTGGGTTGTTTATTTCCATAAGGACAAGTCCTGTTCCTCTACGACTTGGCAATCCTTGTTAACGAGTGCCAAAATGATAGCACTCCTGGTATTGGGTGTCAATCGAACCCGGTAAAAATGGCCCCAAAAGTGGCTCAGGAAGGCCAAAACTCGCTCTTTATGTCTATTTGTTAGCAGTCTATCTATAGGACTGCTAACATGATAGCATATTGAGTGCTCATTGTCAAGTTTTATCCCATATCGCCTATCAAGTCGCGACGGCCATCAGGATGGGCGGTTGAAACCGCGGCAACCAGTGCAAAGCCTGCCTTCGCAGGCTGAGGAGTCAGTCGCCGAAGGGGCGACTGTA
>JAAYXX010000565.1 GCA_012515695.1 Chloroflexota bacterium | reverse complement strand
GAGTAACACCTTGCGCCTGCTCACGGGGCTGGGAATGGGCATGGGGATGGGCGTTCTGCTGTATCCCATCTACCATCTGGTGCTGTTGAAGCACATCGAGGACCGCCGGGCATTGGAGGAAGGTTGGGCCGTGGCGCCGCTGCTCCTGGTGGCGGCATTATTGGCCGCCGTGATCCTGCTGTGGCAATCGGCGCCGTTTCTTCTGTGGGCGGTCGTGGCTGCCGCAGCCGCCGGGGGAGTGCTGGCGCTCGCCAATGGCCTGTTGATCGCCCTGCTGTTGCGCCACGAAGGGAGAGCCGAAAGCTGGCGGGGTGTCGTGCCCTATCTCGCGCTGGGCCTGGCGGCGGCGCTGGTCGAAACCGGCAGCCTGGCCCTGATACGGCAGATGGTTCTGGGGCCAACCATTTGAGCCAATCCGCTACTTGTCGCGGTGGCAGTTCTACACAATACCTGGAGATCACAATGAACAAGGACAAGAAATTCCACCCAAGTTTTATGATCTATGGATTGCTCTTTGGCGCAGCGATCTCGCTACTCATATTCGGGGTACAGGGCCTTATCTATGGTCCTGCCCTGGGTCTCATCATTGGCCTGATGATAGACACCCTGAAAAAAGGGAACCAATCGCCGAAACAATAGGGATTGGCGGCCCCCAAGTTGCGTTGGCCCTTGAAGACTGTTTGGAAGCTTGATATAATGCGGGTGATTGGCTAGAATCCCAAGCGCGGGTTGCTATCAGGTCTGGAATATAGGTCAGGTAACGGGAAAGGAGAGACAATGGACATCGGAAAAGCCTTCACGTACCCGTTCGAGGACAAAAAGTGGGTAGAAAAGGTGTTGATCGGCGGGTTGCTCAACATCATTCCGATCGTCAACTTTATCCCCGCCGGATACGCGGTGCGTATGCTCAAGAAAAAGGCCCAAGGCGGGGGGGACGACCTGCCCGAGTGGGACGACTGGGGCGGAGACTGGGTCAGGGGCGCGCTGGCCTACTTTGTGGCCCCGCTGATCTATTCGCTCCCCATTCTCTTGCTGGCAATACCGTTTAGCGTGATCATGGCCGCAACTCGCAACGATAGCGGCGGCCTCTGCACCACCCTCTTCGTTTGCGCGTCCAGCTTGTGGGGCCTGGTTGTCGCGGTGGTATACCCGGCGGGCCTCATCAAATACTCCACCGAGGGTGATTTCGGGGCCTTTTTCAAATTCTCGGACATTTTCCGCTTTATCCGCGAGAACCTGAGCGAATACATCATCGCCTTGCTGATGATCCTTGTCGCCAGCATCGTCGCAGGTATCGTGGGCGGTATCCTCTGCGGTATTGGCACGTTCTGGACCACCTTCTTGGCCTACCTCGTCGGTGCTCACCTGCTGGGCCAGGTGGCATGGGAGGCCAAGCCCGGCTCTGGCATAACAACCACCTCCTACGGCGAACTTACTCCGCCAGACGTGCCTTCGGAAGAAGGGCCTTCCCTCTAGCACAATCGGCCCCAAAGGATAAACCCCTGGACGGGAGCTACCACTGCTCCCGTCCTTGTGCTGCCTCGAAATAGCCCCCCTTGCTGGTGAAGGAGCGCCGGCATCCTGCCGACCCCGTTCACCGTTCCCACACACCGTTTAGCCGCCAGGGACGGCTAATGGTGCTAACATTTGACTGTCACGGTCAGCAGATCCCCGTCACCACCCTCACCCTCGGCTGTACCCAGCCGCCCGGCTGAAAGCCGCCCTCTCCCAAAGGGCGAGGGCGGCATGTATGCCGGTGGCATATTGCCGCGCTTACCGCCTTCTCCCCCCGGGAGAAAGCGGCATACATGCCGGTGCCCGAAGGGCGGATG
>JAAYXX010000564.1 GCA_012515695.1 Chloroflexota bacterium | reverse complement strand
GGGGTGAGGGCCACTCCGATCTTGCTCCAGCACTTGATCCGCGAAATGTTAGCGCCATTAGCCAGGGATGGCGGCGGTCCATGTTGTAGCCGCGGCATCCTGCCGCGCTCTGCCGCCAGGGATGGCGACGGTCCAAGGATTATAGCTGGCGAAACGGCGCGCGCTTTTCCCGCACCCAGCGGTGCAGTGTCGCCAACGCCTGTTCTGCCTGCTGGCGCACCTGCGGCGATGGGTGCAGCTTTTCCAGGTCGTCCCAATCGAGTTCCAGGGCCGTGCCATCGGGCAACACGAGCAAGTCCACCTCCAGGTCATGCCAGCGTATCTCGTCGCTCAGAATCTCGACGGGCGCGGTAACGTTGCAATACCACCCCTTGAGCGCGCCCGCCGCGTCATAGATGGCGAAAATGTTGAACCATTGTGAGCGGTAGTAGTACTCCATAAAAATATCGCCCGGCTCCAGGGCAAAAGGCCCCAGGTCTACTACCTTGCTGCTGGGCCAGGGACAGCGGGCCACAATCATTTCATCATCGCGATAGACTATATCGCCGCTGTAGCTAAAGGCGGCTTGCTGCTGCCCGGCCTTTACCTTGGTGATGGTCACGTCACGGGCGATCATCGGCGGTCGGCCTCCTCCGCATATTCGCGGGGCGTATGCACGGCCAGCAGCTTGCCCCGGCGCACGCTGACGCGGGCGACTGGCTGCACGAACACGTTGCTGACCCCGCGCGCTGGCCCCAGGGGCAGCATCTCCTGGCGCAGGGGATACTCCAGCCCTTCGGTGGAGACTCCTTCCGCGTCCCCGGCGATAGGCAGCAGCGACAGGATATCGCCCACCTGCCCATAGAGCGTGGCGGCCTCGTGGATGAGGGAAAGGTACGAGATACCGTCAAAGATGCGCACGCGGGCCGCCCGCAATTCGGGCATAGCCAGCAGCAGGATATTCGCCAGGCTGTGGTCTGTTCTGCCGCCCAACGCACCCAACAGGGTAATCTGGCGGGCACCCAGCGCCAGCGCCTCAAGCAGGGCCAGCTCTGTGTCGGTCTCGTCTTTGTGGGTGGGGTAGCGAACGATGCGGCAATTGCGCTCAGTCAGCGTTGCCAGCAGTTCCGCGCTGACCGAATCCATATCGCCCACGAGCACGTCGGGCGATATGCCGCACGCGGTCAGCCAGTTGGCCCCGCCGTCCGCCGCAACAATGGCGTCGGCGGCCTCGACCATCGGCAGCAGCCGATCCTCATGGGTGAATCTGCCGTTCGCCACGACGATGATGTGTGGTCTATCCTGCGTTTCCAGCGTCTCGGCCAATTCTCGATCATCCTCCTGCGTCTGTCTGAAGGCATTATAGGGTCAAGGCCGGGCTGCGCCAACTTGGGCGTGCGCGATATGGAATGCCGCGGCAGGGATGCCGCGGCTACAGCATGGACCGCCGCCATCCCTGGCGGCAGAGCGCGGCAGGGATGCCGCGGCTACAGCATGGACCGCCGCCATCCTTGGCGGCTAGAGCGCGCTTGCGATTCCACGCGCCGTTGATGCGATTGCCAATACAGTCCATCCTATGTTAAACTGGCCTGGTCATCGCCACACAGGAGACAACCACATGCTATCCAAGATCAAGAGCTGCGCGTTGGTCGGTCTGGAAGGGGTGCTGGTAGACGTCGAGGTGGATGTGCACCCCGGCCAGGTGGGTATGATTGATATTGTGGGGCTGCCCGATGCGGCCATTCAAGAGTCTCGTCAGCGTGTGCGTTCGGCGATTCACAATTCGCACCTCAGCTTTCCGCAGAAGCGGGTCACGATCAACCTGGCCCCCGCCGATCTGCGGAAGGAGGGGCCGGCGTATGATCTGCCCATCGCAATGGGCATTCTGGCCGGGGATAACCAGGTTCCCGCCGACCACGAGGCCAGCATGTTCATCGGCGAGTTGTCGCTAGATGGCAGCCTACGCCATGTCAACGGGATTATCTCGATGGCGTCTGTAGCGCGAGAGCAGGGTATCGAGACGCTGTATGTGCCGCAGGTAGACGCCCGCGAGGCGGCCCTGGTCCCCGATGTGACGGTGATCCCCGTGGAAACGCTGGGCCAGTTGGTCATGCACCTGAACCGGCTGCTGCCTATTGAGCCGTACACTGGCAACGGCGAGGACGCGCCGGAGCTAGAGCCAGAATATGGCGTAGATTTCTCGGAAATTCGCGGGCAAGAGCATGTCAAGCGGGCGCTGGAAGTAGCAGCGGCGGGCGGCCATTGCGTGCTGATGTCGGGGCCGCCGGGTTCGGGCAAGACGCTGCTGGCCCGCTCGGTGCCATCCATCTTGCCCCGCATGAGCATCGAGGAATCGCTAGAGGTCACCAAGATATACTCTGTTGGGGGGCTGTTGCCGCCCGATCAACCCCTGGTGCGCCAGCGCCCCTTCCGCGCCCCTCATCACACCATTTCGCAGGCGGGCCTGGTAGGCGGCGGGCACTGGCCCCGCCCAGGCGAGATCTCCCTGGCCCACCGGGGGGTCTTGTTCCTCGACGAACTGCCCGAGTTTGGTATGCGTACTCTGGAGGTGCTGCGGCAACCCCTGGAAGACAAGGTCGTGACCATCTCGCGGGCCACTGGTTCGCTCAGTTTCCCGGCCAACTTTATGCTGATCGGGGCTATGAACCCCTGTCCCTGCGGCTTTTATGGGGATGCCACCCACGAATGCACCTGCTCGCGGGGGATGGTAGAGAACTATCAAAAGCGCATTTCTGGGCCGTTGATGGATCGGATTGACATTCACGTGGAGGTGCCGCGTGTAGATTATGAAAAGCTGTCGGGCAACGTGTTGGGAGAGACTTCGGCGACGGTGCGGGCGCGGGTAGAGGCGGCGCGAGAGCGACAGCGCGTGCGCTTTGAGGGCACGGCGCTATACTGCAACGCGGACATGGGACCGGCAGAGGTGCGCCAGTATTGCACGCTGGATGAAGCGGGGCGGGGATTGATGCGAGCGGCCATGCACCAGCTCAACCTGAGTGCGCGAGCCTACCACCGCATTCTCAAGCTGGCCCGCACCATCGCCGACCTGGCGGGCAGCGCGTCCGTTGAGGCCCCTCATCTGGCGGAGGCGCTGCAATAT
>JAAYXX010000563.1 GCA_012515695.1 Chloroflexota bacterium | reverse complement strand
CCAGCACTTGATCCGCGAAAAGTTAGTGCCATTAGCCATCTCTGGCGGCTTTATATCATGCCGGCTGGAAGCCGGCGGTCCAATTAGTAGGAGCGCCATTCTGGCGCGGCTACCTGTCCACCCTTGAATCCAGTAGGCGAGGAAACCAGAACCCTACTCCCAGCGGAACCAGTGCAGCTTGCTGGCCGGGCTGATGGGCACGAACGAGGCGCTGGCCGCGTCGTATCGCTCTACTGTGACCTGCCACAGAAAAGCGTTCGGCTCGCCCTCCTGGGGGTACATATCGGCGGGCATACGCCAACTGGTCCCCTTGGTGCGCGTCTCGGTAACATTCCCCGTTTCCTTGGTACGCCAAACGCGCAGCGTATACCACTCGTCTTCTTGCAAGATGCCCACCGATGCCCAGTTGAGCATGATACGCTTGTTAGGGCCGATGAAAACGCTGCTGTTGGTGGGGGCCAACAAATGGGGCCGCACATAGTCCATCACCGGCGTCGGGGTGGCCGTGGGCGTGGCCGAGCCTCTGACAACGGGCGTCGGGGTAGCCGCAAACGTTGGCGTGGCGGTAACTGGCGGCGACGTGGGGCTGGGGATGGGCGTCACCGTGGCATACCCCAGCGGGATAATCAACTGCTGGTCAATGTGCAGCACCGCGTTCAGCTTGATATCGTTCGCCTGCGCGATCTCTTCGGCAGCCACGTCATACTTGAGGGCAATCGCCCCCAGGGTTTCCCCTTTGCCTACCGTATGGATGGTTGTCAACAGCACGGTAGGGGCCGGGGTCGGGGTCGCGTCCGGCGTCTCTGTCGGCATTTCGGTGGGCATAGGGGTTGGCTCTGCCGCGTTCGTCGTGACGGTCGCTGCGGCAGTTACCGTTGCGGTGGCTGTCGCGGTGGCCGTAGGCTCTGGTTCTGGCGTGGCGACGGGGATCACCAATTCCTGGCCGATGCTCAGGAGAGCGCCCGGCCTGATGCCGCTGGCGCTGGCGATTTCCTCGACGCTCACGTCATACTCGGCGGCGATGGTCCCCAGGGTATCCCCTCTTTCCACCACGTGGATCACCTTGGTCGGGGTGGGCCGGGGCGTAGCCGGGGCTTCCGCCGACCCGGCTTCTGTCGGGTTGGCCTGCGCCACGGGCTGCTGTGGGATAATCAGCTCTTGCCCGACGCGCAAAATCGCGTCCACCTCCATATTGTTGGCGCGAGCAATCTCTTCGGCAGACACGTCATATTTCAGGGCAATTGCTCCCAGCGTTTCCCCTCTTTCCACCACATGAATCACCTGCGCCAGGGTAGGAGTGGCCTGGGGCGATGGGGTGGGTTCCGGCGTGGCCGTAAAAGTAGCCGTTGGTTCCGGCGTGTCCGTGGGCGCGTCGGTAGGCATGGCAGTAGGCGCTTCTGTCGGTTGCTCGTCTCCGCCAGGGATAACCAGCTCTTGCCCGATGCTCAACAGGTCGTCCGGGGCCATCTGGTTGGCCTCTGCCAAGGCTGCCGAACTGAGGCCGTACTTGCTGGCGATGAGAAACAGGTTCTCCCCCTCGGCTACCACATGCTTTCGGGGACTGGCCGTAGCCGGGGCAGCGGTGGGATCAGTACTTTCCTGTTCTGGCATAGAGACGATCAAAACCTGGCCTATTTGCAGTAGCGAGTCTTCGGTCAGGTTGTTCAGGGAAAACAGCTCTTCTACGCTGATACCAAACTCGGCGGCAATACTGGCCGGGTTATCCCCCCTGACCACCGTATAGGTGACTGGGCTGGGCGTCTCGGAAGGCGCAACCGTTGCGGTAGGCGTGCTTGCGACGGTTGGCGTGTTGCTGGGCGCGGGGCTGACGGTAGGCGTAGCCGTAGCCGATGGTTCGGCGGCCTGCTGAATGGGGGCCGTGATGGTGGGCGTGGCAGTATTCGCCAACGCCGTAGCCAGGTCGGTCTGCGGGCGAATCAGCCAGACCACGACGGCCAACGCGCCCAGCGCCAGCACGCCAGAGACGATGGCTTGCAGGCTGATGCCGGGCAAGGCGTTTTCCACCTGCCGCTGCGCCCCGCAAATGGGGCAGCTATCCTGGTTGGCCAGCATACGCGCCCCACATGCCGGGCACTGTTCTGACTGCTTCTTCTGGGGTACCCTTTGGCCGCAGGCCGGGCACAGCACGGCCTCACGGGGCAGGCGCGCCCCACATGCGGAACATTTCGTCGATCGTTTGAGTGAATTACGCATGATGTCTCAGACCGGAAGCCGAGGCCATCAGTTGCCGTCCTCGCCTGCCAGTCCTAGCTCCTTCGCGACAGGTTTCAGGCTCTCTATTACGAACCCTATATGCTCGGACAGGTCCACGCCCAGTTCGGAGGCTCCCAACTCCATTTCCTCTCGATTCACTGCGCGGGCAAAAGCCTTGTCTTTCCACTTTTTGCGGACAGACTTGACCTGCAGGTCCATGATGCTCTTATCTGGGCGGACCAGCGCACACGCCGACACAAAGCCGGTCAGTTCGTCCACCGCGAACAATGTTTGGGCCATTTTGGTAGAGCGAACCACGCCGAGGTGAACCCCGTGGCCTTTGACGGCCTCGACGATGTCCTCCGGCCAGCCGAGTTCTTGCAGGATGGCAACGCCCGCCATCGGGTGCTCGTCCAGCGTCGGGTGCTGCTCATAGTCGAAATCGTGGATCAGGCCGGTTACTGCCCACCGTTCCTCATCCTCGCCGAACTTGATCGCATAGGCGCGCATGGCGGCCTCGACGGCCAGAGCGTGCCGAATGAGGCTAGGGGTATGGGTGTATTCGTTCAACAATTGCCAGGCGTCTTCTCTCGTAGGCTGCACGATGCTATCTCCTCGCTGGTGGGGGTTGTAAAATCGCTTGCTGTTGCAGGCGCAAAAGCTCCTGGATGCCCCGCTCGGCCAGGGCCAGCAGAATATCCAGGTCGGCGCGGCTAAACGGCGCGCCCTCTGCCGCGCCCTGAAGCTCGATAAATGCGCCGTTGGCATTCATCACGGCGTTCAGGTCCACAGCGGCGCGGCTGTCCTCTTGATATTGGAGATCGAGCAGCGCCTCGCCATCCACCAGCCCCACGCTGACAGCGGCCACAGGCGATCCGAACACATCGGGCGGAACCTGGCCCGCCGCAACCAGGCGGCTCAAGGCACGGTGCAAGGCCACATACCCGCCGGTAATAGCGGCTGTGCGCGTGCCGCCGTCGGCCTGTATCACGTCACAGTCAATGATAATCATGCGCTCGCCCAGGGCGTCCAGGTTTACGGCTGCCCGCAGCGCCCGCCCGATCATTCGCCGAATCTCGATGGTACGCCCCGCCGGGCGCAACGTTTCGCGCTGGCTGCGCTCGTGAGTCGAGCGGGGGAGCATGGCATATTCGCCCGTCACCCAGCCCCGCCCCTGCCCGCGCAACCAGGGGGGCACATTCTCATCCACCGAGGCAGCGCACAAAACCTGTGTTTTGCCCCAGGTAATCATCACCGAGCCTTCGGCGAAATCCAAATAGTCGGGCGAGATGGTAATGGGCCGCAAGGCGTCGTTGGCTCGACCATCAATCCGCATAATCAACCTCTTTACTGCATATGCGCCCGCCCCGCTGCAAATGCCTCGCGGTTCAGGGCAATGGTGCGCTCTGGCACGCGGCCCGAGATCACCTCCAGCCACGCTTCCACAGGCGCTGGCAAAAAGTGAGACAGCGCGCCCAACATGACGATGTTGTTCACTCGCACCTGCCCCAACTGCTGCGCGATCTCGACGGCGGGAACCAGGAACCGCCGCAGGCTATCGCCGTAAGCCTGTTCCTCCGCCGCCGCGTCGGGATAGGTGTCGCTTCCCGAGCTTACCGAGACGGGCGCTATACGATAGTCGCTCACCAGCACCACGCCGCCCGGGCGGACCAGCGACGCATAGCGCAGCGCCTCCAGCCGCTCAAAGGCGACCAAATAGTCCACCTCTCCCGCCGCAATCAACGGCGAGGCCACGCGCTGGCCCCAGCGCACATGGCTGATGACGCTGCCGCCGCGCTGGGCCATACCGTGCACCTCGGACTTTTTCACGTCCAGGTTCAACTGTATCCCCACCAGCCCGACTATGTCCGCCGCCAACAGGGTACCCTGTCCGCCCACACCCGTCAACAGAAAATTAGTCGTCAGGTCATTGCGTGTCATCAGGCTTTATCCTCCGGCTGGGCGTCGAGTTGGCTGCGGAACAAGATGGCATCCACCGGACAGATTTGAGCGCAAATCTCGCAGCCGGTACACAACAAGGGGTCAATCTCTGTCTTGGGACGGCCCGTTTTGGCGTATATCTCGTCGCTCTTGTGCAGGGCCGGGCAGCCCACCCGCCGACACGCCCCGCAGGCGATGCACTTGTCCGCCTGAATCCGCAGGGGTGTGTATTGCTTGCGTACGCTGGGCAACAAGGCACATTCGCGCCGCGCAATGACCACCGAGGGGCCGTCGCTCTCCATGCACTCGCGTAAGATGGCTTCCAGGCGATCCAGGTCATACGGGTCTGTGGTATAGATGCGCTCGATGCCCAACGCTCGCACCACTGGCTCTAGCTCGACCTGGTTGGTCGGCTGCATTTGCAGGGTATGGCCCGTGCCTGGGTGCTGCTGGTGGCCGGTCATGGCCGTCGTGCGGTTGTCCAGAATGATGGTGATGGTCGAACTGCCGTTATAGGCTACGTTCAGCAGAGCGGGGATGCCGCTATGGAAAAAGGTCGAATCGCCGATCACGGCCACGTTCTTTTGCTGGATGCCCGCCTTGTTCACGCCGTGGGCCACGCCGATGCTGGCCCCCATGCAGCCGCAGGTGTGCAGGCTGGTCAGGGGGGGCAGGCTGCCCAGGGTATAGCACCCGATGTCGCCGTTTACCACCACCTTGAGCTTGCGCAGGGTGACAAACACGCCGCGATGCGGGCAACCGGGGCATAGCACGGGCGGGCGGGGCGGCAGCGCGGGCATTTCGAGCGCGACCTGCTGCGGGCGCTCATTTTCGGAGAGCAGCCCGGCGCGGATGGCCGACTCGCGCACCGTTTCGACGCTCAGTTCGCCCACCAACGGAAAGATGCTCTTGCCCTCGCAGGCAATGCCCTGTAGCTTGATCTCTTCCTCCAGGACGGGGTCCAGCTCTTCCACCACGATCAGCCGCTCCACCTGGGCGGCAAACTCGGCAACCTGGCGGGTGGGCAGGGGGTAGACCATCCCCAGCTTGAGGAATGAGGCGTTGGGGAATACCTCTCTGGCGTACTGGTAGGCTGCGCCAGCGGCAACGATCCCCAGGCGCGTATCGCCCATCTCCACGCGGTTGCCGGGCCAGTCGTTCGCCCAGTCTGCCACTTGGCGCAGGCGCGCCTCCATGATGGGGCGTCGCTGGCGGGCGTTGGCCGGGACCATGACATACCGGCCCGTGTTCACCTCGTAGGCGGGTTTGGCCGGGCGCGGCTCTAGCGTCCGCTCTGGCCCCAATTCCACCGGGCTGTACGAATGCGAGATGCGCGTAGCCATACGCAGCAACACGGGGGTTTCGAACTGCTCGCTCAACTCCAGGGCAGCCCGCACCATGTCCTTGGCTTCCTGGCTATCGGCGGGTTCCAGGCAGGGCACGCGCGCGAACTTGCAATAGCGGCGGGTGTCCTGCTCCCCCTGCGAGCTGTGCATACCAGGGTCGTCGGCCACCACGAAAAGCAGCCCGCTTTCCACGCCGGTGATTGCCGCATAGAAAAAGGTATCCGATGTCACATTCAGGCCCACGTGCTTCATCACGGCCATAGAGCGCACCCCGGCATAGGCCGCGCCGACAGCCACATCCATTGCGACCTTTTCATTGGGGCACCATTCGGCATAGATGCCCGGCATCGGGGCGAAATTCTCCAGAATCTCGGTGCTTGGCGTGCCCGGATACCCGGCGGCCACCAGGATATTGGCCTCCCAGGCCCCACGGGCCACCGCCTCATTGCCCGAAAGTAGACGTTTCAACAGGCTCCTCCAAGTTGTGTCGCTCGATGTTTGCCGATTTGATCTGGGCGCGGCTCACGGATACGGGGCGCGTTCTGGCATCGTACAAGACGCACCAGATCTGGCAAAGGTTACACCACGCGCCCCAAAACCGCCTCCTGGCGCGCCCACATCTGCTCGCGCTCGTCGTCGGTGGCGTGATCATAGCCCAACAGGTGCAGGCAACCATGCACGATCAGCAGGGCCAACTCTTGCTCTACGGGATGGCCGTGCTCTGTGGCCTGCGCCAGGGCCGTAGGATACGAGATAATCACATCCCCCAGGTACAAATCCTCTTCGTCGGGAGAGATGAAATCTGTCCCTTCCTGGTTAGAGAAGGACAAGACATCTGTGGGGCGGTCGGTCTCGTTGAATTGGCGGTTCAGTGCGCGGATTTGCTCGTCGCCAGTGATGACCAGCGTGAGGCCCGTGCCCTCTGGGGCTTGTTCGGCCTCTAGCGTCGCTTGCGCTATCCGTTGGAGCATTTCCGGCTCTACCCGGTCTACGAAATCCGAATCTACCTGTATTTCGATCTGATAAACGCTCATAGCACCTTCTCTGAGAATCACGCCGACTAGGCAGGGATCAGCACGTCTAGCTCGTTGCTTTCCCCCGCTTCGATGGCGGCGATGCGTTCGGCGTACACGCCCCGGTATTCTGCCGGTAAAAGCTGGCCGATGCGGATCATCACCAGGTCGGTGAGGTGCTGTAGTTCTTCCCCTGAGGGTCTGCGTTGGGATGGAGGCAGGCGAAAGGGTTTGCCAACGGCCACCCGGCAGGTGGGCCGCTTGAGCTTTTTCCACAGGCCGATGCTTTCGACGCCCCACAGCGCCACCGGCACGATGGGGGCGTTGGTTCGCCATGCGATGTAGGCGATGCCGGGCTTGCCGTGCTGCAATCCCCCGGTCTTGCTGCGAGTTCCCTCCGGGGCCAGGGCCAGCGCCCCGTCCTGAGACAGCACGTCAAAGCAAGCGCGCAAGGCTTCCCTATCAGCCTCCCCGCGCCGCACAAAGATCACCCCGGCGGCTTTGAGGAACAGGCTAATGGCCCAATTGCTCCGCCATTTGCCTGCTGCCAGCGTCATGATTTTGCGTGTCACCGCTGGCGCGGCGACTATCGGGTCGAGCAGGTGCAGATGGTTTACAGCCAGGATCACTGGCCCAGTACGGGGCACGTTCTCCCCGCCTGATGCCTTGTATCGGTAGAGAATGCGCACCAACACTGCGAGAATCCCCCACAGGGTATAGTACATCACCGGGCTGGTCTTGTAGGTTATCGAGCCGGGGCGCCATCCGGCAGCGTCGCCGTTATCTTCCAATCGTACTCCTCCGAGCTACGTTGTACGCTGCTTCTATACCCCTTATTGTACCATAGTCTTGGCCTCACTCAAAGACAAGGCACGAGATAGGACGATGCCGCGCATCCCATGTCTCTTGGCCGCACGCGTGGGAAGATTGTTTCAGGAACGCGCCACGAGCAAGCCTCCCCCTATCGACCAGGTAAACAATCGCCCATTCGTCCGAGTTCAAGACTGGTCGGCAGCCTCATGTGCCGGGATTTGCCGCATGTTATAGTGTGGTCAGACGGAACGAAAGTGATTAACGGATTCTCGGAAACAAACACAAAAGGAGCAGGATCATGAAAAAGCTACTGGTTATGCTGACCGCATTGGTAGTCTTGGCGGGAGCTATGCTGTGGGTGATACGACCCGATTTCGGCCCAACGGAGGCGCAGGCCGATACGGGGCAGGGCGCGCCGGTCCCAACCCTGGCGCAACTGACGCCAGGGGAGACGGTGCAAGTTTTTTACGACTGGTATCTGGACTATGCGCGGAACACAGGCAACGTGATGGCCGACAAGGCATACCACAACAGCCCTTACCTGACGCCAGAGTTTGTGCAGCGCGTGGATGAGCTAATCGCCAGCTTTGACAAGGGCGGATATGACCCCTTCTTGCAGGCCCAAGACGTTCCCGAGTTTGTGACCGTGGAGGATGAGACGGTCACGGGCGACGAGGCCGTGGTCACGGCGAGCACCAGCTTTCCGGGGCATAGCCTGGTAGTGGAACTGGTATCGGTGGATGGGCTGTGGCAGATCAACGACGTGCGCCGCTAGTCAACGATAAACGCAAAGAGGGGGCGGGTGTTACCCCGGGTAACATCCGCCCCCTCGCTTTATTCCAACTCTGCCCTATCACTCAGGGCACGTTGCCAATCACCTGGAAGGTGTTTAGAATCCTCTCGGCGGCCTCCAGGTCGGCTTCTGTCGTGACCTGGATAATCACCACGATCACGTAATCGCGCTCCGGTGGCTCTGCCGCCACGATAATCGCGGCAATGTCCTCGCCCGCGCATTCAACATAGAGGTCGTACTTGCCGGTGTACATGCTGTCTTCATAATCATACCGGCCATCGTACGAGCATTCCTCAAAGCCCAACTCGTCCAGCAGACTGTCTATGTCGTACACTTCGCCCAGCACGCGAGAGGCGATAAACTGGACGCCTGGGTCGGCATACGTATCCTCATAGCTGGCGATATCTGGCGAGGCGACGATGGACGCCGCGATCACCTGGCCATCGTCGCTCAGCATGACCGATCCATCCACTTCGTGCCATGCGGCGGGCACTTCAACATACAGCGCGCCAGTGTCGTCTTCCAGACCGACGTAATTGGTATAGCCGGGAGCGTCCTCCAGAGTCACGTCCTCGCTGACCTCAGGGATAATGGATGCCCGCACGGTCAGCTCGCGCCCGTTGATCTGCCCTTCCAGCAGTTCGCCGGTGGCATAGCGCAGCACCTCGATGCCGAGCGTATCCTGGGGGCCGTGGCTACGCAGAATGTCGCAATAGTCGGCCATTGTCCCATCGCGTCCCAGGGTCAGCCCCTCCATACTCAGGATAAAGTCGCCACTCCGCAGGCCCGCCTTGTCGGCTGGCGAGCCGGACTTGACCGAAGCAACCCACACACCGGTGACGTCGCCGTCTGCCATCACCTGGCCGTTCACGCCAATCGAGTTCACATCCTCGCCAGCACTCAACCGACCAATCACTGATTCGGCTTCGCTGCGCCCGATGGCATAGCTCTGGTTCGAATTAACGCGGCTCGCATAGTTCACCGCGACCACCTGACCGTCCTTGGTGACCAACGGCCCGCCCGAGTTGCCGGGGTTGAGCTGTGCGTCGTGCTCAATGACAAAGTTCACCGACGCCCAATCGCTCTCGCCGTCGGCGCGCTCCTTGGAAACGATCCCACGGGTCAGGCTATATTCCGTTTCGCCCAGCACATAGCCCGCCGCGTACACCTCGAGGCCGGGAGTTACTTCGCCGTCATACCATTCCAGATAGGAGAAATCGTCCCCCTCAATCTTGATCACTGCCAGATCAGAACATTCAGAGACGCCTAGAATGCGGGCGTTTCGCGGGTTCCGCTCGCCGCCTACCCACACTCGCAGCAGCGCCGCGCCGGTAACGACGTGGTTGTTCGTGACCGCCAGGCCCGATGGGTCAATGATAAAGCCCGAACCCGTACCAGCGGCATCCATCTGCATACCGAACTCTGGGTCAACAAAGCTACCCTCAGCCATGATATGCACCACCGCTTTCTTGACGTCAGTCAGGGTCGCCACCGCATTGGATGAGACCGGATGGGCTTCCTCAGTGGGCGGAGCGGATGGCTCGGTGGGGGCTGCCGTAGGAGGTGGCTCAGTAGGAGCAGCCGAAGGCGGCGGGGCTGTGGGCGCAGGCTTGCTGCACCCTGCCAGCAGAGCCAACACAAGAGCTAAAAGGATGAGCTTGACTTGGGTACTGTTTGGTTGCACGATGTTCTCCTCATTCGAACGGTTAGCCAAGCAGGGTATGGTAGTAAATGAACACATTTCCAGCCTTGTACGCCTGGTCTGGCTGTATGAAAAGCGCCGCTGTGCTGCAGCACAGCGGCGCTTCCGTCCACTACAGCTATGGCGATACTAGCACAATGGCAATCGGCCGTCAAGGGTTACAGGCGAATTGTGAATTTACTGTAACAGTTCATCTGGGGATGTGCTCCATCTACCCCGACGGAGTGTCCAGGAGCGATGGTACGGGGAGTTCGCCGATCACCTGGAAGGTGTTCGCGATGCGATTGCCCGCCTCAATATCGGCCTCTGAAGTGGCCTGGATGACTACCAGGGTGACGAAATCGCCTTCCGCGGGCATTGCCGCCAAAACGGTCAGGTTGGCGTATCCGTTATTGCAGCCAACGTAGCGGTCATAGCTGCCCGTGTATAGATTGTCCTGGTAATCCATGCGACCCTCATACTGACAGCCCGTGAAATCGATCCCGTCCAACAGTTCGTCCACTGTAAAGTCTGGGCGTGGCGTCCGAAAGGCGATAAACTGGACGCCCGGAACATTGTACGTCGTGTCAAACGCATCAATATCCGTAGACGCCTTGATGGAAGCCGCAAACACCTCGCCGTCGGATGTTGTCAGGAGCGATGTGTCCACGTCGCTCCATTCGGCGGGCACCTCGACATACAGCGCGCCGGTTTCATCCTCCAGCGCAACATACTCGTCATAGCCGGGCGCCTGTTGGGCCGGGGGTTGGCCGAACCGGGGGGTAATGGTAGCCTGGGCCTTGAGCACCTCGCCAATAGTTTGTCCCTCCGGCAAATCACCGACGCCAGAACCCAAAGTATCCACAGCGCCCGCGCCATTGGCGCTAAAGCCTGTCAACAGGAGCAACAAAAGGACTGGGATGAACAGCCTGCGCAAACCTTTGTGCCGCATATCATTCCCCTCCTGTGAAACATCTAGCGTCGCAGCCGTCTGATGGCGGCCACAACGCGCTCAACCATTCCTGTCATCTCTGAGCCGTTCCCTACGCCTTCTGATAGGGAACCAAACGCTGACAATCCTCTCGAAATACACGCGCTGCTTGCGCGCTGTCGTGGAGGTGTGGCGCTGGTGAACTGGGCAATGGAGGGAGGGAGGGAAGCAAAATACGAGCCAGGATAGAAGCAACGGGGGCAAAAAAAGAGGTTACGTATTCATTTTAACAATTTTTACCTGATTGTCAATGATTTTTGAGCGAACTCTCAGCCGCACACGCTGAAGGGAACCGCGGAAAATGAAAACGGCCGCCAGGGATGGCCAAATGGAGTGTGACAATAACAAACTGGGGCGGGCGGCATGTATGCCGCTCGCCCCAGTATTGGCTTTGTGCCTGATTCAACCTAGTCTGCCGCCTCGACCAACAGCAGTTCGGAGGTCAGCGGCGAGTCTAGCCGAATGGGGAGACCCTGCTTCGCCAGCGTAAAGCCGTCCAGCACGACGGTTTCCCCGCTATTGTCGAACGTGACGCGATAGCGCCGCGACAGGTCGATGCCGCGCATACGCAGCAGATATTCCGGCTCGGCGGGGTCGCTCAAGCGGAACAGGCCCACGATGGCCCGGCTCTTGTCGCGTGCTGCCAGCTCCAACACGCCCCAGCCATGCGGGTCAAACCCCTTGACCACCGGCGTGTGGTGATAGATGCGGCTGGTGGCATGGAAGGGACGCACGAAATTCTTATAGATGTCCACCATGTGGCGGATGTTCGCGATTTGCAGCGGGTTAGGCTCCGCGCCCAGCACATGCGTCCACCCCAAGGTGGGAT
>JAAYXX010000562.1 GCA_012515695.1 Chloroflexota bacterium | reverse complement strand
CGAACTCGCCCCAGGCGGGGTTCCAGGTCTGGGCGTAGAGGGTATCGCACAGCGCGCCGGTCATGTCGGCGATGAAATCCAGGTGATGCACGGCCCCCTCGACCATCAGAGCGTCGGGGATTTCGTGGCGGAACTTGCCCCAACTGGCGAACTGGCGGCAATCGCAGGTAAAGCGGCAGACCAGATAGTCCAGCGCCCCATGCCGCCCGGAGCGGATTTCCTCGCGCAGGGTGGTCTTGTCCTGATCAAAGCGGTGGCTCATGGTGACGCCCATCTTTTTTCCGGCGCGCTGGACCTTGTCGGCGATACGCAGCGAACCGGCCAGCGTGTCCGCGATAGGCTTTTCCGAGAGGATGTGCATATCATGGGCCAGGGCCATATCTACGACCTGCTCATGGAAGGCGGGCGGCACGACCACCGTGCAGAAATCGGCGCGGTTCTCGTCGAACGCTTTGGCGAGGTCCGTGTAGCATTGATCGGGGCGCAAGCCGAGACCTTGCTGCGCGTTCGTGAGCGCCTCCGGGTTGATATCCACGGCGGCCACGACCTCGATCAGCCCTTCCGCGATGTTGGGCGGCAAGAAATGCCGACACCACCACGCCCCGAATCCCCCTGTACCGACCTGGATCATCTTGTAAGCCATGGGAGCCTCCTTTGAAGGTGTTGGATTACGACGGGTCTGTCCGGAAATCTGGGCACGCGCCACAGGCAGTTGATAAAGTTGTGAAACCAGTTCGGCAAGTGGTTCGCCCCGTGCCACTAAGCCCGGCTCCCTCACCCCCCGACCAACGGTCGGGGGGTGAGGGTTCTCCCATTGGACCGCCGCCATCCTTGGCGGCTTATAATTATGCCGGCTGGAAGCCGGCGGTCCAATTACCGCCGCCTGTGACATTCAGCCCCAGGCGGGGCTGCCTACGAAGCGGTTGCGACACGGCTGGCGACGAAACGCTCGTCATTTCGCGCAACGCTGATGGCGCGCAACGCGCTGGCCTCTTTGTCCTTGACCTCTAGCATGATATCCAGATCGTAGGGTTTTGTCACCTGAAGAAAGCGCTCAAAATCAACCAGGTCAATGGTATCGGCGTGCTTGCCTGTGCGCTCGTCTGGTTGCTGCGAGCTGTAATGGGACAGCGGCGGGCCGTCTTGGGCCTCCCAGGTGGCAACGAACGACGGCATCACCTCCGCCACGGATTCGCCCTGGTTCAAGATGCTGTGGTGAAAGCAGTCAAACACCACCGGCACGCCCGTGGCCTGATGCAGCGTCAGGCAGTCGGCAAAGGGGTAACTCACATCATCGTTTTCGATGGCCAGCCGCTTGCGAATGGCTGGTTCCAGCAGGCTGTAGCGCGTGATGAACCGCTGGAGGCTGGCCTGCCGGTCCTCGTATACCCCGCCAACGTGGATCATCACCTTGGCCGAGGGGGGCAGGCCCATCAGGTCTAGCACCTGCACGTGGTAGCGCAATTCGGCCACGCTGCGCTCGAACACGCCTTCGTCCGGGGAGTTGATCAGAATGAACTGATCGGGGTGCATGGAAAGGCGCATCTCGTGTTCCATAGCAAATCGGCCAATGGCCTGAAAGCGCGGGGCGAAATACTCTTGCCAGTCAAACTGGTTCACCGGATGAGACGCAAAGGGTACTAACTGCGAGCCGATGCGAAAGAAGAGCAGGTCGTGGTCGCGGTTATATTGGAGAATACGCAAGAGACAGTCCAGGTTTTGCCGGACTGTCTCTTGCAAACGTTCGATGGAGTATGATTTCAAGCGAAAGGTGTGGGTAGCCCTGCAATCCATTCGGGTATTGATACAAGCATACCCAATTCTCACCTATACTTCCCTTCCTTTTCCCGAATCTGTCACCTGGATCAGTTCCACGGGATAAGGCGCAAAGAAGGTCTGTTGTCGCAAATAGTCTTCCCCGAAACGGGTGATCCAGGATCTCAAAATACTCGTACACACGCTAATTGGTGCGCGCCTGTTCCGATAGTCCTGCACGGTTTCCAGGAAAAAGGCGCGCTCTTCGCGAGATAGCTTGTTGGAAAAATAACCCAGAGCGTGCATCAGCACGTTGATGCTCGATTTCAGGCTGGGCGGCTCGGAGAGGGCCTTGATCAAGTGGGCCTCGTATGCCTGGATGACCTGCTCCCAATCCTGCTGCTCCTGGTTCGCCACGCTGGCCCCCATCGCGCGCGCCAGCTCCTGGCTATAGGCCATCAGCAGGTATTTGTTTTCTGCCTGGAACTGCACCAGTGCGCTCATCTGGCCGGAGGCTTTGACCTGACGGAAGGCGGCGAGCGTGAAAATCCGCGTCAAAAAGTCGTGTCGAATATTATAGTCGGTCAGGCGGCCTTCGTCTTCTACCGGCGCGTTGGGGAACAGCTCCATCGCGGCCTGGGCAAACATGCCCGCCCCCTTGCGCGATGGGATATTGTGGTCGCTGGATGGATAGATTTTGACATCCCTCGCCCCGCAAGAAGGAGAACGGCTCTTGAGGATGAACCCGTCCACATCTTGCAGGTTGGCAAGCGAAGCGCGGGCAAAATCCTCCATCGCCTCGGTCATGTCTTTGTTGGTGGCGGTTTGAATCAGCCGACGCTCCCCTTTGG
>JAAYXX010000561.1 GCA_012515695.1 Chloroflexota bacterium | reverse complement strand
AGACGACCTGGCCCTGGTGGGCGCGTTGCGCTCGCCGGTGCTGGCCCTGCCGGATGCCATCCTCTACCAGCTACGCAGCCAGCATTTGCAGGTAGCGCCCGAGATACCCTTCTGGGAGGCGCTCCGCACCGGGGCGATTTCCCTCCCGCCCGACGAATCGCCCGCCCACGCGGAACGCCTGCAAATTGCCCTGGACTTGATCGGCAGACTACACGACAACGCGGGCCGGATGGCAGTGGCCGATCTGCTCAAAGAGTTCCTGGATGAGACGGACTATCGCGCCGCGCTGATTCTGGCCGGGCAGGCCCGCGCAGCGCGCAACGTGAACAAGCTGCTCTCCGATGCCCTGAACTCGGCGGGTTCGTCGGGCAGCGGAATCATCAGCATCAGCGAGTTCCTGGAGGTGATCGCCGACCTGCGTGAAAGCGGCGCGCGCGAAGGCGAGGCCCGCTCTACCAGCGAGGGCGCTATCCAGATTATGAGCGTCCACGCGGCCAAGGGGCTGGAATTCCCCATCGTGGTCATCGGCGATGTGACCCACAAATACAGCTCGAAAAAACCCCTGCTATTGGACCCCAAGCTGGGGGTACTGCTGCCACTGAGCGAGGCGGAGGACGACGAAAGCATTGCACAGAGTAAGCGCAACAAGAAGCTCAAACCAACCTCCTATGCCCTTGGAGAGACAGTAGCCAAGGACCAGGACCATGCCGAGGACGCCCGCCTGCTGTATGTCGCGGCCACCCGGGCCAGCGAGCGGCTCATCTTGAGCGGCTGTGTGCCGCCGAACAGCAAACCCGATGGCTGGCTGGGGCGGCTGGGTTTTCTGACCAAAGAGATGCTGGCCGAGTTGCCGTGTGACCTGGAGAACCCCACCGGGCAAACCTTCTCTCTCCCCTTGCAGGTGGGAAACATCCCCATAGCCTGCGTCCTCTACGAGCCAGGCTGGGAGGCCCCTGCGCCCAAAGACGACGCCGCTACCGCAGCGGCAGCCGATTCCGCGCCCAGCCAGCAGCCACAAATGATATCGCCGCCATTGCTCGCGGCGCCAGTAATGGCGCCTCTGTCAGAGGATGCGGCGACAGAAGAGGCGGCGATAGACGAGGCCCGGCCCGAACGCGTCTGGCGGGTCACGCCGCGAGAAGATCAGCCCTATGCGCCAGGCCATGTCATCGGCAGGCTGATCCATCAGGCCCTTGCCGCCTGGCGCTTCCCCGATGAGCATTATGAAGAGTGGGCGCGGGTGACAGCCCGTGGGTCGGGGCTGGTGGATCAGCAGCAGATCGAACACGCTGTCAGGCGCTCGCAACGGCTGCTGCTGCGCTTTCGCCAGCATGACCTGTGGCGCGAGATGAACCAGGCCGAGCGCCGGTATCACGAAGTGCCCTACAGCCTGACCATCAACGGGCGCGTGCAAACCGGCACGATGGACGTCCTGTATTGCCAGGGCAACGCCTGGACGGTGGTCGAGTTCAAATCCGACCCGGTAAAGTCCGAGGATAAACTGCGCGAGTTCCTTGAGGGCGATGATTACATCGCCCAGGTCGAGCGGTACGAGCAAGCAGTACAGACGTTGCTGGGGGTCAAGCCGGTAATCAAGCTCTGCATGTTGGACTGCGGGGGCAGGGTGGTGGTGGGCGACCCACGTGAATGGTGTCAGGCCGGGCAGGAGTGCGACGCCTCCGAGCCTCCCGTTCACCGCCCCGCTTGACTTCTCAAGCGGCTTCGGGTACTTTGCCAGACGCCAACATGCGTGGTACGATATCCCAACAGAATGGAAGAAAGGACCGATGTTTATGCGTAAACCGATTCTGGCAGGTAACTGGAAAATGCACAAGACTGTCGCCGAGGCCGTCGCCCTGGTGACAGATATGCGCGACGCGCTGCTCGCCATTCCGGGCGTGGAAAAGGTCTTTTGCCCGCCGTTTATGGCCATTCCCGACGTGGCCCGCCTGGTCCAAGGCACAGAGCTAGGCGTGGGCGCCCAAGACCTCTACTGGGAGGAGAGCGGCGCATACACCGGCGAAGTCTCCCCCGGCATGGTGGCCGAGTTCTGCAACTATGTCATCATCGGCCACTCGGAGCGGCGTGAATACTTTGGCGAGACCGACGAGACCGTCAATCGCAAGATCAAAGCCGCCCTCGCCCACAACCTCACCCCCATCGTCTGCGTGGGCGAATCGCTAGAGCTGCGCGAAGCAGGCCGCACGGAAAGCTGGGTGACAGACCAGGTACGCGCGGCGTTGGACGGCCTGACGGCGGCCCAGGTCGCGGGCCTCGTCATCGCCTACGAACCCATCTGGGCCATCGGCACAGGGCGCGCCGCCACCGCCGACGAGGCCGAGCGCGTCTGCGGGGCCGTGGTGCGCGCCACAGTCGCCAGCCTGTACGACCAGCCTACCGCCGACGCGGTTCGCATCCAGTACGGCGGCAGCATCAAGCCCAGCAACACAGCCGAACTCTTGGCGAAACCGAATATTGACGGCGGACTGGTCGGCGGGGCCAGCCTGCAAGCCGCTGATTTCATCCAGATCGTCCAATTGACGGCAAAAGCCAAAGGACTCGAGTAGCTGACGCCCCACAAGCCCGACCAGAACGCGCGGGCGCCTGGTGATTGCCCATCTAGCACAGTTGGAACTCGACATGCAGACATGGGCCTCTATCCTATGGCTGGCTGCAAGCCTGATAACCCTCATCCCGGTGACGCGCTGGTTCGCCCAGCGCATCACCCGTTTGGTATTGCTCCTGACTGGTGATTCCACCATCGCTATTTATGTCTGGTTTTGCCTGCTGTTTCCCGGCACGCTGGTGCACGAACTGAGCCATTGGCTGTTCGCCAAGCTGCTGGGCGTGCGAACCCTGCGGTTTTCGCTGGGGCCACAGATGCGGGGGCAGGGCGCGGTGCAGTTTGGCGCTGTCACCTTTCAACGGTCGGATTTCCTGCGCGAAAGCCTGATCGGCGTCGCCCCGCTGTTGGTGGGAACCGGCCTCGTGCTCGCCATCGCCACGAGCCGTCTGCATCTCGTCCCCCAGGCCCCGGTACTCGCCCCCGAGTTGCTCGCCAGCATCCGCCAGCTTCCCCAGGCACAAGACGCCTGGCTATGGCTATACCTACTGGCCGCCATCAGCAACGCCATGCTGCCCAGCGTCGCCGACCGGCAAGCCTGGCCGACATTGCTGCTGTTTCTCGGCCTCATCAGCGCGGCCCTGCTGCTCACCAGAGCGGCCAGCCGGATCCCCCCCACTGCCATCGCCCTATCGGGCGCTGTCGCCATCCCGCTCGCCTTTGTGTTCACCCTGACCATCCTGCTTGACCTGCTGCTCGGCGTCTGTCTGTGGGGTGTCGAGTTGCTCGTTAGCGCGCTCACAGGCCGCGAGGTCGTCCCCATCAAAACCAATCGCCGCTCGTTACCGCGCCATCCGGTTTCCAGTAATCCGGGGGATATCCCTGTAGGCACATACTTGACCATTCGCCACGCTCTACCTAGAATGAACGAGACCAGACACCCTTGAAAGGATAGTATGAACATTTATCTGATTCGGCACGGCCAAATGCAAGACATAAACCAGGTCGCAGACCCGTTCAGCCGCGAACTGACCCCACGCGGTCAGGAAGAGGCGCGCAAACTGGCCGACCTGTGCCGCGAATGGGAGATCGATTTCCTCTGCGTGAGTACCATGTTGCCCGCGCAACAGACAGCAGATGCCATCCACGACGCACTGCCCGACGTGCTCCGCTGGGACCTGCAAGACCTGGAAGATACCACCTCCGACGATCTCATCGGGGAGCCAAACGTCAATCCCTTGCGCTCCGCCTGGACGCCAGAGCAGCGCAGGCTCGGCTATGAACGGACCTGGATTCGCGTGATGGCTGCGCTGGCCCGCATTCAGATTTACGCGCAAACCCACCAATTCGAGCGCATCGCCCTCGTCACCCATACCAGCGTCATCAACTTGCTTCTGCTGCACTGGCTCGACCTGGACTGGCAAGCCTGCGAGCGGGTCGAGTTCACCATTGCCCCCGGCGCTACCTGCCGGGTGTCGCTGCCAGAGGACGGGCGCGTCCATATAGACTGGGTCAACCGCTAGTCGCTACAACCTGGATCGCTGAACCGAGACTCGCCACATTCATTCTACCTAGGGAGGCATTTCACGCATGAGCACACAGAAACCGCTCAAGGTGGGTATCATCGGCGCGGGCGGCATCGCCAGACATTACCACATCCCTAGCTATCTGCGTAGTGGCAACATGCAGATAGCCGCGGCATGCGACATTAGCAATGAGGCGTTGGAACAGATACGGGCAGACCACGGGGTCCACAAGCTGGTAAATGACTATCTTGAATTGCTGGAATGCGACCTGGACATCGTCAGCGTTTGCACCTCCAACGATATGCATCACCCCGTCGTCATGGCCGCCATTGAAAGGGGTATAGACATCTACTGCGAAAAACCTTTGGCCCTCACCCTGGCCGAGGCCCGCGAGATGTACGAAGCGGCCCAGGAAAAGGGCATCAAAACCGGCGTCAACTTTTCCCACCGCCGGACCCCTGCCGCCCAGTTGGCCAAGGAGATCATCTCCAGCGGCGTCCTGGGAGACATCCACTATGTCTCCGCCGTCTATGCAGCCGGTTCCCCCAACTATGCCAAGCACCTGGGCTCCTGGCGCAACGACCGCGCCCGCGCCGGGTTCGGCGGCCTGGGTGACATGGGTTCCCACATGATCGACATGATGCTCTGGTGGCTGGGGACCGACATCACCGCAGTCGCCGCCCAGATGAGCACCGTCATCAAGGAATGTGTCAGCCACGAGACAGGCCAGCCCATGCCCGTCACCACCGAAGACCACGGCAACTTTATCGTCCAATACGCCAACGGCGCATTGGGCTATTTCTGTGGGAGCTATATGTTCACTGGCCGCGGTTACGACCAGCGCGCCGAAGTGTATGGCACCGAAGGCGGGCTGATGTACAATCAACAGCGCCCGTACGAGCTGGACGTCTTTTTGCCGCCTGAGGCGCTCAAAAAGTACGTGATTGTCCGCCACGGGGGCACGCCCGACACCCCCTACACCACCATCCACGTTCCCGAAAGGCTGCACGGTTCGCTGCCGGGCATCGTGGGGCAACGCCGCACCGTGTTGATGGATTTCGTGGACGCATACCGGGCCGACGGGCCTTTCCAGTTCAGCCCGAACTTTTACGATGGGATGCAGGTGCAGCAAGTGCTGGAAGCCTGCCAGATCAGCCAGACCACCAGGCGTTGGGTGGATTTGCCGCTGTAGACAATCTCATCGGCAGTCTCTCACCAAAAATAACAGCGACTACAAGCGCGCTGGCGGTCTGCGCTGCCATTCCGGCGCCAGATTGACCGGAATGGCAGCGCAGGCTATAATCGCACTGGCATCACGTGCGGTCCTCTGTTGCGCATGTGTATTTCAGCGATAGCCCGATTACGAAGGAAACGAAGGAGGTCAGCATGACTTACGGCCATTGGGGGAAAGCGTTACGCGTCAACCTCACCACAGGAGAAATCACCACAGAAACGTTGGATGAGACCTTCTTACGGCGCTATGTGGGAGGTTGGGGCTTTATCGCTTACTACCTGTTGAAAGAAATGGCCGCCAACGT
>JAAYXX010000560.1 GCA_012515695.1 Chloroflexota bacterium | reverse complement strand
CGGCGGCCACCGTCGCGACGTCTACCGTGATCGACGTGCCCGCTCTGTGGGCCAACAGCGCCAACAAGGTCTTTGACGCCTTTGCCGCCGGGCGGCCGGTAGCCATCAACCACGAGGGCTGGCAGGCTGGTCTCCTCCGTGAGTCGAGGGCTGGCCTGGTCCTGCCCGCAGACGACCCGCGGGCCGCTGCGCAGCTCCTGGCCGCCTTTCTCGCGGATCGGGACCGCCTGGCCCAGGCCGGACAGGCAGCCCGTCGCCTGGCCGAGACGCGCTTTTCCCGGGACTTGCTCTTTGAAGAGCTCGAGCGCGTCTTGCTGCTGGCTGCGGAAGAGGGCCGCCACCCATGACCACCTTTTACCGGCGCCATGGCAAGCGCCTGCTCGACCTGGCCCTCACCATCCCGGCCCTCATCCTGCTGGCGCCGGTGATGGGGATGGTGGCGCTGGCCGTGCGGCTCACCATGGGGCGCCCCATCCTCTTTCGCCAGGTGCGCCCGGGGCTGCACGCCGTGCCCTTTACCATGTACAAGTTCCGCACCATGACCGACAGCCGCGACGCCGATGGCCACCTTCTGCCGGAAGCTCAACGGATCACCCGCCTGGGCCGCTTTCTCCGGCGCACCAGCCTGGACGAGCTCCCCGAGCTTTGGAACGTCTTGAGGGGTGAGATGAGTTTGGTGGGGCCAAGGCCGCTGCTGGTCAAGTACCTCGATCGATACACTCCCAACCAAGCGCGGCGCCACGAGGCCAGGCCGGGCATCACGGGTCTGGCACAGATCAGCGGCCGCCAGGCAATGCCCTTTAGTAGAAGACTGGAATTCGATGTGTCGTGGGTAGATAGCTATGATCTCTGGATCGACCTTCGCATCTTGCTGCTTACGATACCCAAGACGCTATCAGCACGTGGGGTTGTTCTAGGCCAGGAAGTGGGCGAAGTGGACGACTTGGGACTTTCCGGCTAGTTTGGAGGCTATGGATGAGCCACTTGTTAAGCAACCACCGGCTGCGACCGCTTGAACCCAGGGATTTGGACTCGCTTTACCGCATCAAGAACGACCCAGAAGTCACCAAGTGGCTTGGAGGCTTCTCCACTGGGTATGCGATGGCAGACCTAGCAGAATGGCTAGAATCGCATCGTGGAAGGCGCGACGAGGTCTTGTGGGCAATAGCCCAGACTGACTCCGACGTGTGCGTGGGCCACGTGGGGCTATATAGCATTGATCAGCGCGTGCGTGTGGCTGACTTTGGTATTCTCTTATCTCCAACCGTGTGGGGCAAGGGACTGGGTACGGAGTGTAGCAGGTTCGCTGTCGAGTATGGATTTGACGCTCTCAACCTCAACCGGATTCAACTGCGCGTCCTGACGACTAACCAGCGGGCGATCCGGCTCTACCATTCGCTGGGATTCCGCGACGAGGGTTGTTTGCGAGAGGCGCAGTTCCGGAGCGGACAATATCTGGACGTCCTGCTAATGGGTCTCTTGCGCTCAGAGTACGGGGTGGACCATGCAGTCTGACCGTTGGGAACACGGCTCCGATTTCCATTGGGGCCCGATCGCCCCGGTCGGCCCAGTTCCTAGCCCTCCATGGCGCGCGAACCCGACGTACTGGGCCACCGGCCGGCATGCTCTTCTGGCATTGATGCAACATTCCCCATCGGCCCGACGTTGGACACGTCTATGGATCCCGAGCTACTTTTGCCAAAGTGTGGTAGCAGCTCTCACGACAACAGAGATACAGATCTGCCTCTATCCTGACTCTCCTATTGAGGCATTCCCGGGAACAGACGATCTGCCAGTGCGTGCGGGGGATGCCGTGCTAGTGGTCAACTACTTCGGGTTGCGCTCGCGGCCTTCCTTTGTGCCACGAGTCTCGGGAGTAGAGATCGTAGAAGACCATACCCATGATCCCTGGTCTGCATGGGCGAGTGAGTCCGATGCTGACTGGTGCGTAGCCTCGCTTCGCAAGGTTCTACCACTGCCTGACGGAGCTGTGCTCTGGTCACCACGAGGACATGGCTTGCCGAACGTTCGCCCCGTTGCGATCGAAGTCCAACAAGCATCCCTGCAGAAGATGTCGGGAATGCAGCTGAAGGCGCTCTATCTTGCGGGAATGCCAATTCGCAAGAAGGTATTCCGTGACCTCCTCCTCGAGAGCGAGGCCCCGCACAAGGAGGCACCAGTGTCCGCCATGACCCCCTGGTCGCGGGAGCTACTCGAATGCATGCCCTGCGTAGGGTGGTGCGAGCAGCGAGCGGCGAACCATGCAGCGCTGAGACGATCTCTGGCCGGAGTTCCATGGCTGCACTGTCTGGCGCCAGGAGAGCGGTTGCAGGGCTGTCCCTTTTCCGGCGTTTTGCTCTTCGATTCTCCTCAAAGGCGTGACTATGTGCGCAGGGGGCTTATAGAGTCGCGTATCTATCCGGCTATTCTATGGGATCTTGAGAAGACACCCCCGAGGGTGCTGGGCAATATCCGCCCACAGGATCTTGATCTCAGTAGAAGGGTCATCTCTCTTCACTGCGACCACCGCTACAGCTTCCCGGATATGGTCCGCGTCGCCGATAGCATACGCCGCCTGGGCACGGCATTCGGGAGTGATACGGCAGATGCATTGTAGAATCTAGCATTGACATCTGATCACAGCCGTTCAAGGCCCTGCGCGACAGACTGCTTGGAACGCTTGGATTGAGGGGAGTATGACTGACGTACGCACACTGACACCCGATGACCACGAGTGGACTAGAGTTCTGGATACGATGTCGCACGACTTTTACCATCTGCCCGCGTACGTCCAGGCAGTCGCCACTCATGAACAAGGACGAGCACTGGGATGTCTGGTAAGACATCGTGACGCGACGCTCTTTATCCCTCTGATCGTTCGCGAGAT
>JAAYXX010000559.1 GCA_012515695.1 Chloroflexota bacterium | reverse complement strand
CTGCAAATCTATCAGATCAATTCGCTGGGTTGTGTACGGCCCCGGCTCTCCTGGGCGGCCGGGGAGGCAAGCATGTCGTCATAGATGCGCATGAGTTTTTGTGTCAGGATGTCCCAATCGTAATGTTGTTCAACCAACTGCCTTGCATTGTCCGTGAGATGAGTACGGAGATCTGTGTCTTGGAGCAAGCGCACGGTCTGCGCGGCGTATTCGTCCGGACGATCAGCGATGAGCAGATGCTTTCCGTGGATTGCGTCGATCCCTTCGCAGCCGATGGTGGTGGAGACGATGGGGCGACCTAGCGCCATCGATTCGAGCACTTTGAGCCGCGTTCCTCCGCCGGAACGCAGAGGCACGACGGAAACCTGGGTGCGCTGATAGTATGGCACAATGTCTTCGACACGCCCGGTGACGTATATGTGCTCGCTGGCGAGACTGATGATCTCGGGAGCCGGGTCTTTGCCCACGATCCAGAGCTTGACGTCTGGAACCTGGTGTCGAATGAGGGGCAATATCTCGCTGGTAAAGTAGAGCATGGCGTCAATGCATGGCAGGTAGCTCATGTTGCCGATGAACAGCAGCGAATGAGGGTCTTGCGCTTCTGGCAGGGGGGTATACAGTCTGGTGTCGACGCCGTTGGGCACTACGTCCGCATCTACGCGGGGATTGGCGGACCGGAGCAGTTGCCGGTCTATTTCGGACACGGTGACGCAGCAATCGAAACGCTCGACCCAGCGCGGCTCCCAGTGGCGCATCATGAGGCTGTGCAGGCCCGTGCGTAGCTTGGCGCCGATGGTGCGCTCGCAGGGGACCATGCGGGCCGCCTGGGCGAAATCAATGTCATAGAGCATCAGCACCCGCTTAAAGCGGCCTTTGTCTGGCAGGGCGCGCAAATACTGGGCCATACGCATCTGCTCGATCTGCACAATGTCCAAATCCTCGGTGGTAACGAGGTCTCGGATCTTGGCGAATAGTTCGGGTGAGTATTGGAACTTGAGCTCCAACGGTATTCCTTCCAGCGCAAAGCGTATCATTCCAGGCAAGTGGGATAGTGGCGAGCCGCGCTCCACTCGGCTGGTGATAACCTGCTGGCAGAACTCTTCCAGATGAGCCAGGGCCTGGCTCTCATCGGGTTCGGTCAGCAGGGAAGCAAGCCAGATTTGATGCCGGGTTGCCATCCGCTGAATCAGGTTATAGATGCGAATGCGCGGCCCCGTATTCAGCGGATAGGGAAGACTATCTGTAACTACCAATATCTTCACATCAACCTCTTCTTGTTCTAGCGAGGCTAGGCCCCAATGGGGGCAGCCAGTGCTTCTCCCAGGGGTGCTTTGTGTTGGCGAGCCGGTCAGACGATGATTGCATGTCACGCCAACCTGCTGTGTTGCATTGCTCGAAACCGATACCTTTGGGCAACCTAGATCACCTGACGGGCCGGGAAGCGAAAGGTCTTCAAGACGGCCGAGACATCCTTGGTGCCTACGACCGAGAATGCTGACGACAGGCCGATGAACAACACGAGCAACAGGCTCTTGAGCGGCCAGCTTGTCCAGCCAAGGCCCAGGTACAGGCCCACGCAGATTGCCAGGAACAGGACGGGCTTGATATATTCCATGACCCTGACCCGGATCTTCTCCCGGTAGAGGCAGCCCACAGATACGGGATTTGCCAGCGTGGTAGAGATGAGCCGCGCCATAACGGCTCCCATAAAGCCCACGATGGGAATTAGCCACAGGTTTACAGAGATGCTGACGACGGCGG
>JAAYXX010000558.1 GCA_012515695.1 Chloroflexota bacterium | reverse complement strand
GGATTCTGGCGCATCTTGGCAGTCGCATCACGCATAGCCATGTACATGGCTACCGGGTCCATGCCATCCACAATCAGGCTGTCGAACCCATACCCCAGCGTACGCAGGCCCAGGTCTTGCACGTAAGAGGACTCGGAGGTGCAGGTCCCCACAGCGTACAGATTGTTCTCCACAATATAGAGGATGGGAACGCGCCACAGGGCGGCCATGTTGGCGACCTCGTGGAAGCAGCCCTGGTTGATAGCACCATCACCAAAGAAGGAAACCACGACGGTGTCCTTTTGCTGCAACCGCTCGGCCCAGGCCGCACCCGTCGCCAGAGGGATGCCTCCGCCCACGATGGCATTGCTGCCCAGGTTGCCCGATTCGCCGTCATACAGGTGCATCGAGCCGCCCCGGCCACCACACCAGCCTTCGCGCAGGCCCATGATCTCGGCCAGCGTCTTGTTCACAGCGTTCTGCATCTCGGCGCTAATCGGCTGTTGTAGGGGTTGGTAGCCGTCGGGCGCATAGTACATGAACGCCTTGGACAAAAAGTGGCCATGTGCGCGGTGCGTCGAGGCGACCTTGTCCCTCTTTTGCAGAATGGTAGATACTGCCGCCGCGACAGCTTCCTGGCCGATGCTCGTATGAGCCGGACCATGTACCAGGTTCTCGTCTTTCAGGTCCAACACGATGCTCTCAAAGTCCCGGATGAGGTACACCAGAGCCAACATGCGGACCAGATCGTCTTTGCCTATCGCCAAGTAATCCTCGTCGGAAACCTGCACCTCATAACAGGTGGCCGGCGCTTGGCGCTCTACCAGCTTGCTCATTACCCACCTCGATTTCTAAGATGCTACGACTGTTGCTTGATCTCGCGCATTTCGCATACTTCGTGTTCCGCGCCATAGAAATAGGCTACCCATACCCCAGGGCGAATCTCCACCGGTTCGCCCAAGAACTGGACGCCACGGTCCACCAACCGTTGATAGGTGGCGTGGAAATCCTCTACCATAAAGCCGATATGGATCAGCCCATAGTCGCTTTGGAGGGGGTCGGGCCGTGGCTCGCGCCCCTTGGGATAGCTATAGTCGAACAATTCGACCACCGAGTTGTTGAGCTTCATGTGCACGATGCGTACCTTGGTGCCCTCGACACCGATCAGCCGGGCCATCGGCTCGTCAAAGGTGCGGTCAAACACCTTCTCCATGCCGATAATGTCCTGATAAAAGGCGATCACCTTCTCCATGTCCTTGACGCTGACAGCGACATGATCCATGCGGGTAAACATTGTCCTACGCCTCCATATCTACCAGGATTTTGACGCCTATGCCCTTGCGCATCATGTCAAAACCCCTCTCCCAGTCTTCCAGAGGAATGATCTCGGTGACCAACTGCCGCAGCTTGGGCGCTTCGTCGCCCTCCACCGCCAGGGCCTTTTGCCAACTGCTGGGCGGCGAACTAAAGCACGCGGCGATATCCAGCTCTTTGTAGTGCAGCGTGTTCCAGGGAATGGGGATGGTCTCCGGGCCGATCAGACCGATCAGCACGACCTTGCCGGTTTTTCTGACGAGTTGCAGCCCGGATTTGATGGCCGCGCCCGAGCCGGAGCACTCGATCCAGGTATCCACGCCCACGCCATTGGTCAGGTCCATCACGATATCGCGCAGGTTTTCCCGCTGCACGTTGACCACATGGGTGGCGCCCATCTCTTTCGCCAGAGGGAAGCGCATATCCTGGTCCGTATCGGTTCCCGACACGATGATTGTCTTGATGCCCAGCCGACTGGCCCAGATAGCAGACATCAGGCCCATCGTGGCCGCGCCAGAAATCAGGACGCTGCGCTCGTTGCCCATCTGCCCCCGCTCGATCAGGCAATGCGTGGTGATAGCGAACGGCTCGGTGACGCCCGCCACTTCCCAGGAAATGCCATCGGGCAGGTGGTGGGCCAGCCACGCGGGCAGCGACATATACTCGGCAAAGGCCCCGTTGTACTTGGAACCCAGGGCCAGCTTGCTATCGCAGATGTGGGGCTTGCCCGCCTGGCATAGCTCGCAAGTGCCACAAGCGCCGGTGTGCAACTCGCCCACCACCCGGTCTCCCACCGACCATTCATCGCGCACGGCCTCGCCCACCTTGACGACGGTCCCACAATACTCGTGGCCCATAATCACCGGCGGCGTGTTGGGATACTCGTCGGCATAAATGTGCAGGTCGGTACCGCATATTCCACAATACTTGATCTTGATCAGAATTTCGTCCGCAGCTATTTCGGGTATGGGCACGTCACGAACGCCCACATTCCCTATGCCGGACGCGTATTTAACGAGAGCCTTCATGTTTTTCTCTCCCACTGTGATACGTGATTCGTTGGTTCTTGCGATAACGCTCGCCTTCCACGCTGCTATCAGCCAGGGAAGGGAATGCCAAAGCGTTCGCCGAGTTCTGCCAGTTCGCGGTACAGCCCCGGATCAATGGGCAGTCCCTCTTTTTCGCGCAATGCGCGGCGCTCCCCTTCGATCTGGCCGGGATAGTAGACTTTGCTGAATCCCTGGGCCGGGGGTAGCGCCTGGAACTCTTCGAGCATCTGCCCCAGGTAGCTCTTGAACTGCTCCAGAGGCATAAAGCGGCTGACATCCAACACCTGGACAAAGTGCCCCAGCTTGCGCGGCTGGTCCAGCTCGGTATACATCTTGTTGATATGCGGGCCAAAGGGCATACCCGACAACACACTGCAAAAGATGTCAATGATCATCGCCAGGCCGCTGCCCTTGGGGCCAGCGATGGGGTGCAGACCCGCGATCTTGTTC
>JAAYXX010000557.1 GCA_012515695.1 Chloroflexota bacterium | reverse complement strand
GGCTGCCCCAAGTGCAAGCGATTGGAACAGTTGGCGCACAAGGCCGTGGAAGCGGCGGGCGTCGAGGCAACCATTGAGCACGTCACTGCCATAGACGCCATCATGGCCTACCCCATTACGAGCACGCCTGGCCTGGTAATCAACCAGGAAGTCAAGGCGTCGGGGCATCTGCCGCGTAAAGAAGAGATCGTCGCCTGGCTTAAAGCCGCCGCCTGATCGGCACATCGGACAGGCATAGAGACGAGTCCTATTCATACAGGAGCAGACGCATGATCACCATCCAGATCATCGGCACAACACCGCCTTGCGCCAAATGCAAGCGGGCGGAAAAAGAGGCCCAAAAAACCGCGGAGCAGTTTCCGGGGCAGGTGCAGGTCATCAAAATAGACGCCCTCAGCCCGGAGGCCGAGCGCTATGGGCTGGTCGTCACTCCCACTGTGGTGGTAAATGAACAACTGGTCGGTTCGGGCAAGGTTAGACCCGCCGACCAGCTTGTCGCCAAAATCAAGCAAATCATCGGAGGCTGACATGGTTCACCTGGAAGTATTTTCCGGCGACCCGCCCTGCCCGGGGTGCGTTGCCATCGTCGCGCTGGCGCAGCAGATCAAGGCCCGCTACCCAGACGACGAGTTGCAATTGACGGTCTATACCGGGCAGGAAGGCATGGAAAAGTTTGCGGAGTACGGGCTGTTCTGCGTACCGGCTGCCGTGGTCAACGGGAGCATCCGCATCGAGGGGATGTGCCCCAGCGAGGCCACGCTCAATAACGCGCTGCGGGAGGGCGGGCTATGCTTAAAATAACAGTGGAAGCCTTTTTGTCCGTGCCTCCCTGCTCCGGCGGGGTGGCCGTCAAACGCCTGCTCAACCGGGCACAAGCCGAATTCGGCGACCAGATCGAGGTAGTCATGCACACGGGCCGCGACGAGGCTTGGGCCGAGTACCACATCAACAACGCCCCGGCGCTGGTGGTGGGCGACCTGGTCAAGTTCGTGGGCCTGGCCCCCAGCTACGAAAGCCTCGTCGGGGCGCTCCGCGAGGCGGGGCTGGAATAGCATGACAGACATAGAGTTTGCCCGCATCCTGGAAAGCATCCAGCCAGAGAGCCTGCAAGAAACCATCCAGCATATCGCCGACACCCAGACCCCCGGCAACCGCTCGGGCGTGGGCATCGGGCCGATCATCGAGGCCCTTACCCAGCGCCGCGAACTGGGCTACGGGTCGGAGGGATGGCAGCGGTATCTGCGGCTCAAACGGGCGGTTATGGACACCGTGGCCCTGCTGCCCGGCATGAGCTATGTCGAAAGCGACGCTTGATGAGGCTCTGATTTCGTCTTCCTGGAAGGAAGACAAGGCCAGTAGGTTCGATAAACCGGAGGACACTATAATACCGTGTTCTCCGGTTTATGCGCTTGCGCGCAAATCCATCGGTCAGCCCAGCTTCTCCAACCAGTCAAAGAACATGCGATACTGATCCGGCTGAAAGCGGCTGTAATCCACAGGCGCAAGGTGGGTCAGCGCCTCGCCCGCCCCCGCTCGCTGCCATGTAGGCCGCGCCGCCTCGACACAAGCGGTCACATCGTCCACATCCGCGTCGCGGTCCTGCGTGGGGGAGACGATCAGGCAGGGGCGTGGAGCCACCAGCGCCAGCACGTCGTCGAAATCATAGGGGAGTTCCCGCTCGCGTCCGGCATACAGCCCTAGCCGTGGCTGCAAGCCATACCATTCCCACAGCCGCCGCAGGCCGCCCGTGGGACTGTCGCCCGTGTCCGTTCGCATGGGGGTAAACCCGCAAAAAGAGGCCACCCCGGCCACCCGCTCATCCAGCGCCGTGGCATACAGCGCCACCATCCCGCCCAGCGAGTACCCCAGGCAATAGATGCGCGTCAGGTCCAGTTCGGGCAGTTGGGCAGCAAACCGGGGATTGATCACATAGGGGAAGCGCCCTTCTCCATTACGCATAAAATCCACGGCGGCCCGCACGTCTTGCACCATTTTGCCCAGCCGCGACCAACGCGGATACCGTCGGTAGAACGCGACATTCTCTTGAATGCGGCGGCCAAACCCCAACTGGTCAAAGGCGAAACAGGCCACCCCGCGCTGCGCCAGTTCGTGATAGATATAGTATCGCCTCCAGGTATCGTGCTCCACGATATAGTCCCCCGGATAGCCCGCCGGGAAGGAATACGGGTGCAGCCAGATCACCACAGGCAGCGCGCCCTGGGCCTGGGCAGGGTAATACAAATCGCCCGCCAGATAATCCGAGAAATGGACAGGAAGCCGCGCCACCCCTTCCGGCGTATCCAGCCGCTCCATGAGCAGCGCGTCGTGAGGCTTTTCGCTGCCATACGCGCCCGCCCACTCGACACCCGTAGGCGGCTCCTCGCCCAGCCCCCACCGCACACGGGCCAGCCGGTTCTCCCGGCTCGGCTGAGGCGCTGCGGCAGGCGGTTCGGGGATGGTCCCGGCCCGCTCGCGCCATGCCTGCCAGTTGAACGCATGCAACAGCTTTTCGGGGAAATCGAACGTCCCCCGCCCCAGCGTCGTGTCGAACCAGTCGAAATAGCTCTGGATATCCTCAGCGCGTGTCTCGTGGCCGCCCGGACGCCAGCGAATCCGCAGCGCGTCGGCGCGCCCCAGCCACGCATACACCTGCTGCGCCGCCAGATAAGCCCGCTCCACGGCAAAGGTAGACTCGCAGCCATCGTTTAGCGCGGTGGACAGCAAGCAGGCGCGGGGCGCGATCAGCGCCAGATAGCCGTGGGTGTCCATC
>JAAYXX010000556.1 GCA_012515695.1 Chloroflexota bacterium | reverse complement strand
GGTCCATTTGGCCTCCCAGGGCTGCACATATCGCTCGTAAAACCGCACCCCCACGACCTCAGAAGACAGGTTTTCGGGGATCATCAGACAATCAGCAGGGACAGCCGTCGCGATCTCGGCGGCGCGATCCGTTGAAGCATACAGCACTTCCATCGTCTCATCAAAGGCGTCTGGCGCTTCCATCCAGATATTGACGATGTTGCGAATCCCCGCCAACTCGGCCATCAATTCCATGAACGGGCTGCGCGGGAGATAGCACAGCACCACCCCCAAATCATCAACCAGCGGGCGACGGCGCAGAGCCTCTTCCTCGTCGGGCAGGTAGTAGCGATGCTCATACCAATAGCGCAGCGCGGGCAGGTCTGCCGGAGTCTTGATCATGCGCTGCACAGGCGCCCAGGCATAGGCTTCGGGCAAGAACCGCCATTCCTCCTGCAAAGTGCCCACCGGCGTTCGCACCTGCCGCCAGCGCGCGCGCTCATCTGTGCGCTCCTCGATCTCCACATCGCCATCCGTCACCGTGCGGAAGGCAAAGTACCCCTGCAAATAAAAGCCCACGCCCAGCTCGCGGTGGAACTGGTAATAACTCTCGCTGCTCTGCCAGTTACGCGGAACCTCGCCGCGCCGCTCCATCGCCCCAGCCCAATAGGTCAAGTCGCCAAACCACGGCACGCGATCCGGCACGCCGCCACGAAACATGGTCAAGATGCGCTCGCGGTCGTTCATCTGAGCTCTCCCAGTGCATTGCTTCAGTGGACCCTAGATGGGTTTGCGAATATCCCAGCCGTTACGAATGCCCTCAATGGCAGCCAGGCCAAGGAGCGGCATCTCCCTTTGCACTGCTCTGTCATCATAGCCCAACGCGAGCAGCCTGGTTACTTCTGGCACATACGACAAGATCTCGTCGTTCAGGGCGGTAAGGCGCGCCACGTCGGCAAACCGGCGGAACTCGCGCCTTTTCAGCGCCTCGACGAGCGCCTGCTCGTCCGCAATCGCGTGATCAAATCGCACTCCATACAGCCCCACCGCATTCACATGATGCGCGTCAGACGACATCACAGCCGTCGCGCCCCAGCGTTCCGCCAGCTTGCACGCCTTCAGATGGGCGTGGTTGATCATGTTGTTACTGCCTATCTCCACCCCATCCACCATCTCATCATCGGGCATGACCAGCTCTTCCTGCCGAAAGCGGTACGGGTGCGCCATCACCACCACGCCCCCATGAGCGTGCGCCCGCTTGAGCAACTCGCGAACGCCCATCCCCCACTGAAACACATCCGGCTCTGTCACCCCATAGATCAAATAGTCGTTCCCATCGGCTGCGGTCACCTCTATGCCGCGAAACAGCTTGATCTCGGGAAAGCGCGCCTGCAAACTGTCCAACTCTTCCTTCGGCCAGACAATGTGATGCTCCGTGAAAACCAGCCCTTGCAGGCCCACCTCTATCGCCTGAGCAACCATCTCTTCAGGTGCAGAGCGTCCGCACGGCGAATACCGGCTAGAGTGCACATGCAGATCAACCAACATGCCAACCCCATTCTATCCCTGGCAACCCTGCCCCAGAACGCCTGACAGGACCAGGCAAACGTTTTTCTAGCGCCAGGCCATGCCTCCCAGCGCCGCGCTACTCACGAATCGCCGGTGGCTGCCCGCCGACTGCCTCATAGTTCCGCAGGTGTTCCTCATACGTCTCGGCAAAGACGTGGCGCCCCTCGCCAACATGCACGAAAAACAAATAGTTGCTCTCTTCAGGCTCCAGGGCAGCCTCGATAGCCGCCAGGCCGGGGTTGCAGATCGGCCCCGGAGGCAAGCCAGGGTTCACATACGTGTTATAGGGAGACTCGACGCTGCTATACTGCTCCTGCGTAATGTCCTCCCACCACTTGCCGCTCTCGACGTTATACCCCAGGGCATACTGCACTGTCGGGTCCGCCTGCAAATGCATCCCCTCGACGAGCCTGTTGTAATACACACCGGCAATCACCGGGCGCTCTTCGGCAATCACCGCCTCGCGCTCGACAATGGAGGCCATCGTCACCACTTCGTACAACGTCAGGCCGCGTTCCTCGGCCTTGGCCCGCAATTCTGGCGACACCCGGCGGTCCCAGTTCTGAAGCATGATATCCAGTACCTGGATGGCCTCCGTTTGTAGCGGCAACTGGTACGTGTCAGGGAACAAGAACCCCTCCACCGATGTGGCGCTGCCCACCGGGCGATCTCGCAGGAAATCATAGTCGTCACGCCACTGGTGAACCACCTGCATAAACTCCTCAGCAGACACCACACCCGCTTCTTCCAGGGCAGCCGCAATTTGTTCGGCCCGCCACCCTTCGGGGATGGTTACTGTCACCGAGGGCTTGCGCCCCGTCCGCAGCTCGCGCATGATCTCTTCCATAGTCATGCTCGGCATCAGGGAATATACTCCCGCCTGGATATCCTGGTCCGCGCCCCAATATTGCACGACCCGCCGAAACAACTCCGAGTCCTTGATTAGCCCCATCTCTTCGAGGTGCCAGGCTATCGTCGCCGGAGATTCGCCCAGTTCAACGACAAACGTCACGGCATTCGTGGCGTCAGGGTCTGCTGGCTCGGTCACATCGCTCCCACGATAGCGCAGGTACAACCCCAACACGCCACGCTCGATCTTGTCCGCAGTGATCTCGAAACTGACCTGAGGCGTTCGTCCTCTTGCATCCTGCCACATATACCAAAAGGACCCGACAAGGATGACAATTACGAGTGAAATTCCAAGGACCAGTGTAACCAGGCGCAACAGGATACGCAGAGCAGAATTCACAACTGTGGACCTCCCGCCTTGTTGTCCAGGTATTCCTGCAAGATAACGGCCGCGGCCACCGCATCTACCATCTCTTTTCTGCGTTGTCGCTTGCGGCCGCTCTCAATCATGATTTCAGTGGCTCGGTTTGTGCTGTACCGCTCGTCCCAATAAACAATGGGGATATCAACATACTTGACGAGGCCCCGCACATACGCCCGCGTCGATTCGACCTGCTTGCCCTCGGTGCCATCCTCCCGCAAGGGCAGCCCCACGACAATGACCTCAACGTGATTCTCAGCGATGATGTCGGCAAGGCGCAGAAAACTCGACGGCCCGGCTCGCCGTGGAATGACCTCCAGGGGGCGGGCGAGCACTCCATCAGGGTCGCTGATTGCAACCCCAATTCGCTCATCCCCCACGTCCAGCGCCAAGTGCCGCATGTTCCTCCCCCGAAGAAATGGTAACATTCAGCCGCGCAGGCAGCCAGGGAAGATAGTCCCACCATTCCGGGGAAACAACAATATGCGGCTCGCTACGCAACTCCAATTCCTCGCGCAGCCACAGCCGGGCATCTGCCAGCTTTTTGCCGCGCAACTCGCGCTTGATCGACTCTACATCAATGACCGGAGCGACCATCCCACGCGCCGTGATGTTGAACGTCATCACGTTGCCTTCCGTTCTCACATTCGCCGAGCGCTGCAGGTCAAGGCTGCCGTCAATTAGCGCCAGCCCCTCATCCACGCGGCTGGCCAGGAAATGCCCGACAAAATCCTCCAATGCCCGGCCATCCACCGCCACCCCGCGCACCACGACTTTCATCTCCATCGAGAGCACATCGCTGCGCTCGTCAAGCACCTGATCAAAGTGCTCTTCCATGATCTGCGTGTTCAGGCTTTCCGAAGGGATAAACTCCCCCTCCTCCAATTCCGCCACGAGTTGCTCGTGCGCCTCCGCCTGAAGCCGCTCGATCATCTCGGCCCGCAGCCGATCCATGTCCCCCGGAGCCACCACCGGCAGCCGGCTCACACTTCCCCCGTAGGTAGCCGCGTCATTCAACACCTCTACCCTGGGAGCCGCATCCCCTTCGAGCACATTAATCGTCAGTTCCTGCACATTCCCAAGCGGCCCCGGATCCAGAGCGATCACCCCTACCCGTGCATGTCCGTAAAGCTGGGCAGGCACGACCACATCCGCCACCGTATAAAAGCGCACGTTCACACCCGAGCCGGTACGGACAATAGTCCCTTTAGGTATCACAACCTGATCAGTCGTGCGGTTGATGAAAACCACGTCGCCCGCAGCGTGTCCATCGGGCACATCCAACCGCCCACTGGCTGGCGTATCGCCACGCCCTGTTACGATCACCTGCACAAAGCGCGCGGGGACGATGGCCCGGCCATAGTCCACCTCATGCAAAAACGGGTCTACACTCACATCCAGGTTCCCCGACACCTCTTGGGCCACCGGTTCCAGGGTCATCGTGGCGCTGGGCACCAGCCCAATAGCCGCACCGCCCAACACCCCTACCAACACCACAAAACTGAGCAAGGAGAGCAGCACAACGCCCAGGCTAATGGTACGTGGTCGACGCAGGCGCGCGTGGGCCGCTTCGTGGGCCTGGACCACACGGCTCGCCTGACCCGCCGCGGTCTGGGGGCGCGCTTTTTTGTAGCCTCGCAGGGCAAGCGGCAACTGGAAATACGCGGGTATCCCCGCCTCGCGGGCCAGAATCCGGGTTTGGAAATGCGCAGATGCCAGGCATAACTCGATCCCGGCCATTTCCGCTGTGCGCTTGATCCGCTTCAAACTCACGAGATCGCGCAGAACCTTGGCCCGCCAGGGTACGGCCAGCCACAACTGCGCGCCGGGCGTGGCGCTGTAGATCAACTCGCGGATAACGTCCACGCTATCTTGACGGTTCAGGTGAATCACTTCGATAGGCCGCATGAAACCTCCCAGGTCCGTCTGGAGTGATGGGTAGAACAGCCGATCAACTCCAACGGATGGTTTCCATCAGAGTGCGCTCCAGGTTGCTGCCTGAAGCGTATAGCTGGGCGACGTAATAGGCTACGGTACGCAAAGCGAGATAACCGGGATCGGCTGCCTGAGCGGTGCAATCCAGCACATTCCGCACGCCGCTCACAGACAGGCCGGTTATCTCGGGGCTGCGGGTAAACGGTAGGCTCTCCCCCCAATAGGACGTTTGCAGAGAGAGAATGGCTTCCGGCATACGCCGCGTCATGTCAACAAAGTACAGGCGGTGGGGCACAGGCGTATCCTGCAGGTTGGACAGCACTCCCCCGCGCAGGGCCTGCATCCATTCCCGCAGTTCGGCCCAGAACGCGCGCGCCAGGTGCAATTCGATGTCCTCGCGCAACTGCCTGGCCCGATAGGCCCGCATCAGCGCGTCGGCCTGCTGCCCCTGCAGAGAGAGGGTCTCTGCAACCGAGGCCACAATCTCGCGCTCCCCCATCTCTACCAGATGAGTCCACTCCAATCGCCCCCGACGGACCATGCTCGTGATCGAGTGATGCTCGTCGAACAGCAAGAGGAGCGCAGTGGGGTCCATCAGCGAGGAAGCATACGCCATCTGCTCAGGTAGAATGTTCGCCAGGGTGAGTTCGAGCTTTTGGGCGACCAACTCCAAAGCCCTGATCCACTCGTTAGGAGCCAGGCAAAAGTGCAGTCGAGCCTCCAGGTTCTCCCCCTGCAAGCCAATAGGGCTGTCTACCGCGTGCCCATCCAGCGACACATCGACCAGACAACCGGCTACAATCTCGTTGTCGCTGTCTTTTGCCTGTAGTTTGAGTTGGTCTTGCGCTTTGCGATAGCCCCGCTCCAACAGCGCAGCCATCTCTTCGAGGCTGATGTTCTCCAGGCTGTTCTTGCGACGCCGGGAGACTGTCACCTGCAATCCCCGCGTAAGTGTCGCCGGAATGCTCATCGTCACATAGTCGGGAACGACTTTGCGCCCATTGGCGACAACGGTCATGTCCTCGGCCTGGGTGAGAGCCTGCTCACAACCGGCGATCCAGCGGTCCAGGTCCGGGTGCGTCGCAGCCCCCACGCCATGCACGGGAACCACACCCACCCCAAACAACTCGGCAACGCCATCCGCCAGTTGCAGGACTGCCGCACGGACATGCCCCCGCTCCCACGTGACAATGCTGTGGTGCTTGACGGGCATGTCCGGCGCGTTCTTGGCCTTGCGTCTAAAGTTGAGCATGGAAACCAGGTTTCCCCATGTTAGTCTATCACGACCCGGTCAGCGCAGAGCCTCCGCCACCAGGTCTGGCACGCTGGACAGGGCTTCCGGGAGGTTCTCCGCCTGCTTGCCCCCCGCCTGAGCCATGTTGGGCCGCCCGCCGCCGCCGCCGCCCATTTTACGGGCCGCCGCGCCCGCGAGCTTGCCCGCGTGCACCTTTTTGTCCACCAAATCCTGCGTCAAAGCAACGACCAGCATTGGCCGACTATCAATCACCGCGCCCAGTGCGACTACCGCACTGCCTAGCTTGTCGCGCAGGCGGTCGCTCATGTCGCGCAGCGCGTCCACATCCGCCGCCTCGACCTGCGCCGCCAACACCTTGGCCCCGTTCACTTCCACAGCCTGCTCGATCAGCGCATCGGCTTTCCCTGCGGCCAACTGTCGTTGCAGTTCTTCTATAGTACGCCTCTGCTCACGCAGTTGTTCCAGCAAATCCTGGGCTTGTTCCAGTTCGTCCCCTGGTCGAGCAGCCAACACCTCTCCCACTGATTTTAGCGTGTCCAGGCGCTCGTGCACATACGCTTCCGCGCCTCGCCCGGTCACAGCCTCAATGCGCCGTAGCCCGGAGCCAATGCTGGACTCGCTGGTAATCATAAAGAACCCGATCTGACCGGTGGCCGACAGGTGGGTTCCTCCGCACAGTTCGGCGGTAAAGCCATCCACACGCACGACCCGCACCCTGTCGCCGTATTTCTCGCCAAACAGCGCCACTACACCCGCCTTTAGCGCTTCGTCATAGCTGGTTTCCGCTGTGGTAACGGCCAGATTTTGGCGAATCCGCTCGTTGACGATCTGCTCCACCTT
>JAAYXX010000555.1 GCA_012515695.1 Chloroflexota bacterium | reverse complement strand
TTCAGTCAAGTGCTCTACCAACTGAGCTACCTCGGCACTGTCAGGAGACGTTCAGTATTGTATCAAAAAGGGCGCCGATTGTCAAAATGGCCGTATGCCTTTGCCGTGGCACGTGTGCCCGTCCGCTGGCCCGATGCCCTTCCGCATGAGGGATGGGCGGTTGAAACCGCAGCAACCGTTGCATCGCCAGCTTGCTGGCGCGTCGCCCCTTCGGCGACTGCAAATCAGCCCACGAAGGTGGGCGCGCTAACTTGTTGGCGATTGCACTGGTTGGTGCAGTTTCAACTGCCTACGAGATGGCGCTCAGAAGCAAAGCCGCTCACCCGTGTTGACATCCCAGCCCGCTCGTGTTATGGTTGCAGCCAGCAACTCCCCCGACCCTACCATGAGAGGATGATACAGCCATGCCACACGAGCGTTTTCGATTCAAGACACTAGAAGACCTCATGGCGAAAACCAAAGAACTCGGTCTGGATCTGCCAGCCGACACCGACCTTAGCCCCCTGGCCCAGCGGGTGCGTATCGGCGACAAATGGACGCCCAACGCCCTGGCCATACATCCGATGGAGGGGTGCGACGGAACCGCCGACGGCAAGCCCGACGAGTTGACCATCCGCCGCTACGTGCGCTTTGCGCGCGGGGGGGCCGGGTTGCTCTGGTTCGAGGCGACGGCCATCCTCCCCGAAGGGCGAGCCAACCCCCGCCAGTTGTGGCTGTCGCCGGAGAATGCTGGCGCGTTCGCTGCGCTGCGCGAGCGCGCGTTGGCCGAGGGGCGCGAGGCGAATGGCCCCGACTATCAGCCGTTCACCGTCCTCCAGTTGACCCATTCCGGGCGCTACAGCCGCCCCGTGGATAAACCCCGGCCCGTTATCGCGCACCATGATGGCCTGCTGGATCAGGCGCAAAAGCTGCCGCCAGATTACCCGCTCATCAGCGATGACGAGCTGGACCGCCTGCCCGACCAGTATCTCCAGGCGGCCCGGCTGGCCCACAACTGCGGCTTTGACGGGGTGGATATCAAAAGCTGCCACCGCTACTTGTTGTCGGAATTGCTGGCAGCCCACACGCGGCCAGGGCGCTATGGCGGCTCGTTCGAGAACCGCACGCGCCTGCTGCTCAACATCGTGCGCCGCGTGCGCGCCGAACTCCCCGACCAGTTGATTACCCTTCGGCTGAACGTCTATGACGCGCATCCTTATCCCTGGGGCTGGGGGGTGGATAAAGAAGACCCCACGGTTCCCGACCTCACCGAGCCGTTGAGGCTAATTGGCCTTTTGCAAAAGGCGGGCGTCTCGCTGATCAACGTCACCGTGGGGAACCCTTATTTTACCCCGCACATCAACCGCCCCTTTGACATGAACGTTGTGGGGGGCTATACGCCGGACGAGCACCCGCTGGTGGGCGTGGCACGTATGATCCACCTGACCCGCCGCATCAAGCAAGTGTATCCCGACATGGTGATTGTGGGGTCCGGCTATTCCTGGCTGCGCCACTATTTGGGGAACGTGGCCGCCGCCGTGCTGCGAAAGGGCTGGGCTGATATTGTCGGGGCGGGCCGCGAGGCGTTCGCCTATCCCGATTTCGCTCGCGATCTGCTGACCACGGGGCAGATGAACCGCCGCAACACCTGTATCGCCTGTAGCCGCTGCACGCAGATTATGCGCGATCACGGGCGCGCAGGGTGCGTCCCCTTTGACAAAGAGGTGTATGGGCCAATTTACGACGAGGGGCGCAAGGCGCATGCATAGGGGCGCGACTATCGCGCCTATCCTGAAGCGACAGCGCGACAATCTGTAGGCAGTTGAAACTGCACCAACCGTTGCATCGCCAACTAGTTGGCGACACAATGGTTGCTGCGATTTATGAAGGTTGAGAAATTAATGCCGTAATATCTAGATCGCCCCGTGTTTCTAGCCCAGCACTGAAGGTGCCGGGCTAGTGTAAACAAAAGTGCACTCAAGTTTACTAAACGCCCATTAGCCCGCTTCAGATGGTTTCCTCTTGGACCGCCGGCTTCCAGCCGGCAT
>JAAYXX010000067.1 GCA_012515695.1 Chloroflexota bacterium | reverse complement strand
GCGCTTACCGCCTTCTCCCCCCGGGAGAAGGCGGCATGCTGCCGAGCGGCAGGTATGCCGATGCCCGAAGGGCGGATGAGGGCAATCCCGATCTTGCCCCAGCATTTGATCCGCGAAAAGTTAGCGCCATTGGCCATCCTTGGCGGCTTACAATTATGCCGGCTGGAAGCCGGCGGTCCGATTATGATTATACGTGCCATTTTGTAGGCGGTTGAAACCGCAGCAACCGTTGCATCGCCAACTTGCTGGCGCACCTGCCTTCGCAGGTTCGTTTGCAGTCGCCGAAGGGCGACTTGGCAACGGTTGCCGCGATTTCAATCGCCCATCCTGATGGTATTTTTCTTTCATCAACGGCCTATAGCGCGTGCCCAAAATCCTGGACACACCCTGTCACTTGAAAAGCGCAGGCTAACAGGCTATGATAGTTCGCGTCGGGAGGTTTCCCTGCGCGTTTCCCCTGCTGTCCATCCTGACATCTCTCCACCCTACTCACACAACGCTCGCCGGTGCCCATGACCCCGCGTGTCCGCCAGTCGGCGGCGGGGGCCAGGGTGCGGCAATCGCCGCTTCACTTTCCAGTCGCTCACAATGCAGACAATCGGCAGAGGGTAGGCGCGCCCGAGATTGCTGTGAGGAGGTGAAGCATGTCTGCTATGCGGATTAGCAAAGGGCGATGGGCGTTGGTGCTGGTCATCGCGCTTGTCGGCCTGTTGGCTGGCTTGCACACAGCGCGCGCGGTGGTCTTTTATGATGGCGAGCGCATCCCCGCCGGTGTGGTGATCGAAGACGATGTTTTTATCTCTGGGAACGACCTGGTCATCGATGGCACGGTGACGGGCGATCTGTTTGCCAGCGGCCAGGATGTGGTCGTCAACGGCACGGTGGGCGGCAGCCTGTTCATTGCGGGCGCAACGCTGCGCGTGAATGGCGAGGTGCAGGGCAGCGTGTATGGCGCGGGTAGCTCGCTCGTGTTGGGGCCGGGGGCGTCTGTGGGGCGCAATGCCTATTGCGCTGGCTATAGCCTGGAAACGGCGGAAGGCTCGCTTGTTCAACAAGACCTGCTGTTCTCTGGCTATCAGGCTGCGCTGGCCGGTACGGTGAACTCGGATGTGATGGGCGCGATGGCGGCGCTCGAACTGGCGGGCCAGGTGGGCGAGAACGTGAACGTGAATGTCGGCGCGCCGGGCCTGCGCATGCAGACCTTGTGGGGGTGGACTCTGCCCGGAGATGCCCCCGAGGCCATTGAGCCAGGGCTGCGCGTCGCCGAAACAGCCCAGATTGGCGGGCAACTGATCTATACCAGCCCAGAGCCACAGCCCGAATCTATTTTGTCGCAGCCAGCGGGAGGGGTTGTCTTTCGGCCCTCCGAGGAAGCTGACGAGCGAGATGGAGCGCCGTCCGTGCTGGCCGCCATTGGCCGCTGGATTCTCGCCCGCCTGCGTGACCTGCTCACGCTGCTTATCCTGGGCGGGTTGGCCGTGTGGCTGCTCCCCAGGTGGCTGAACCGCGCCGCAGATCAGGCGTGGTCGGACCCGCTGCTCTCGCTGGGGCTGGGATTGCTCGTGCTGATCCTGGGATATATTGCCCTGTTTGCTCTGGCTGCGATCATCTTTGTCGTGGCGCTGTTGATATCCTTCATCAGCGTGGGCGGGCTGGCCTGGTCCGTGTTCGGCATCGGCCTGGCTGTGTGGTCGTTGCTGTTCATCGTGTTCCAACTGCTGGTCAGTTGGGGGAGCAAGGTGGTGGTGGCCTATCTGGTGGGCCGCTGGCTGCTGGGCCGCATCTCGCGGGATACCACGCCGAACGCGCTGGTGTCGCTGCTCCTGGGCGTGGCGATTTATGTGCTCTTGCACGCCATTCCCATCGTAGGTTGGCTGGTGGCAGCAGTGGCAACGCTCATCGGCCTGGGTGCCATCTGGCTAATGATCTATCGGCGGTTGCGTGGAACCCGGCAGGGCGCATAGCCTGCAAAGCGAACAAGCGCGGCTATGAATACTCATAGCCGCGCTATCATGAATCTTGGCAACAGGGATCAGGGTGGGCGGTTGAAACCGCAGCAACCCCTGCATCGCCAGCTTGCAGGCGCCGCCATGCATGGCGCGCCCACCTTCGTGGACTTGCTTCCCAGCCGCCGAAGGGCGGCTGCGCCAACAAGTTGGCGACGCAAACGTTGGTGCAGTTTCAACTGCCTACAAGACGGCGCGTATAATCGGACCGCCGGCTTCCAGCCGGCATAATTATAAGCCGCCAAGGATGGCGGCGGTCCAATAATGCCGGGTATCGCCTGCTCTACCGCACCGGCACGTACAGCTTTTCCAGCAGCCCGCGCCCCTGGCCTGTTACGAGGAACGACTGCCACAGGGTGGCCTCTTGGGGCGCGTCGGGGGCGGTGAGCAAAACCAGCCAAGACAGCAGGGGATAGCTGCGGTTGGTGATCTCGCGGCGGGTCAGCGCGTGGCCGTCGATACGGATGGTCTTGACGCGCTCGTCCAGATAGGCTGCCGACACATAGCCGATGGCGTTGGGGTGTTCGGCCACATAATCTACAATTCCCTGGTCATGCGGCATGAGCAGGGCGGTCGTGCTGAGCGGCTGATCGCTCAGGTAGGCTTGCTCGAACAGGGCGCGGCCAGTTGTCGCCGTTTGCGGGACGACGATTTCCGGCTGGCCGCTGCCCGCGTTCAACTCGCTCCAATCCACCACGCGCCCGGCGAACAAGCGGGTCATTTGCTCCTGGCTCAAATCGGTCAGGGGGGCATCCTTGGGCACGATAACCGCCACCGCATCCAGCGCCAGCAGCCGCGCACTCAACGGGGCATAGCGCTGATCCAGCCCTTGTTGCTGGATATTGGGGGGCAGATTCGCTACCACCAAAGCTATGTCGGCTGCCCCCTCGCGCACCAACTGCTCGGCCAGCGCCGAGGTAGTGGGGATGACGTCAATGGACAGGGAGTGATTGCTCTCCATGAGGGCGCTGGCAGCTTGCTCGGCCAGGGGCAGCCCGGCCCAACAGGTCGCCACGCGCAACAGGGCCGCTTCTTCGGGCTGCGTCTCGGCCCCCGTTTGCATCTGTTCGCGATCCGGCGGCACAAAAGTCTGGCATCCCACGCTCAACAAGAGCAGCGCCAGCGCCAGCCCCAAACGCCGGTAGATGCTCATTAGCGGACGATACTCAGGATGACGCCCAGCAGCCCGACAGCCCAGACATAGTAGGCAAAGGGCCGCAGGCTGTGCTGGCGGACATAGCCCAGCAGGAACCGAATAGCCACATAGCCGCTGACCATCGCCGTCACGAACCCAGCCAGTAGCGCCGCCCCGTCGGCCAGTTCCAGCCCCGCCGAGACAGCGTCTAGCAATTGGAACGCGGCGGCCCCGGCGATGACGGGAATCACCATCAGGAAGGAAAAGCGGGCGGCGGCGTCGCGCTCCAATCCGCGCAACAACCCCGCCGAGATGGTCGCGCCCGAACGCGAGATGCCGGGCGCAATGGCAAACCCCTGCGCTACCCCGATGGTCAGCGCGTCGCGCCAGCCCATTTTCGACAGCGGCAGCACGCGCTGCCCCAGCCGCTCGCTGACCCAGAGCAGGCAGCCTGTGACCAGCAACAGGATGGAGACAGCCAGGGGCGCGGCAAATAGCTGCTCAAAGAAATCCTCCAGGAAAAAGCCCAGCAACGCGGCGGGGATGGCGCTGAGAATAATCAGCCAGGCCAGGCGCGCCTCGGTGGTTTTTGCCTCCCGCGTGCGCAGGCTGTTCCACCAGGCTCGCAGCAATGCCCAGATGTCTGCCCAGAAATAGAACACGATCGCTATCAGCGTGCCCAGATGCACCAGCACATCAAAGGTCAATCCTGGGTCTTCCCAGTGCAACAACCACGGTATCAGCGTCAGGTGGCCGGAACTGCTAACCGGCAGAAACTCGGTCAATCCCTGCAACAAGCCCAGCAGGATCGCTCTCAAGATGGACATAGCCTCACCCCATAGCAGAGTCGTACACAAATCTATCGCCCGGCTGCCAGACGATGTTGCTTGTAGGCGGCCTTGTTCTCTGCGCGCACGCGTTCGTCCACCACGCGATAGTCCGCCCAGAACGCCTCGCGATAGGCGGCAAAGCGGTGTTCCAGGATGGCCTGGCGAATGTCGCGCATCATCTGTAGCATAAAGTGTATGTTGTGAATCGTGTTGAGGTGCAACCCCAGGATTTCCTTGGTAATCAACAAGTGCCGCAAATAGGCCCGTGTGAAATTCTGGCAGGTGTAGCAGCCGCATCCCTCAACGATGGGGCGCGGGTCCTCGGTATTGGCGGCGTTACGCAGGTTCAACCGCCCTTGCGGGGTTAGCACCGTCCCATTGCGCGCCAGGCGGGTGGGCAGCACACAGTCGAACATATCCACGCCGCGCCAAACGCCCTCTACCAGGTCTTCCGGCGAGCCGACGCCCATCAGGTAGCGAGGCTTGGACTGGGGCAGCAGCGGGGCGAGCACGTCCAGAATGCGGTGCATATCGCGTTTGGATTCGCCCACGCTCAGGCCGCCGATGGCATAGCCGGGAAAGTCCATCTCCATCAGAATGCGGGCGCTTTCGGCGCGCAAGTCTGGAAAGATGCCCCCCTGCACGATGCCGAACATGGCCTGATCGGGCCGGGTGTGGGCCTTCAGGCAGCGTTCCGCCCACAAATGCGTGCGGCGGGTAGCCTCGACGTTATAGGCATAGTCGTGCGGTTCGGCGCACTCGTCCAACACCATCGCGATATCCGAGCCGAGCAATTCTTGAATCTCGACCACTTTTTCCGGGGTAAAGCGATGCTCCGAGCCGTCAATGTGCGAGCGAAAGGTAACGCCGTCGTCGTCTAGTTTACGTAGCGCCTTCAAGCTGAACACCTGAAAGCCCCCGCTATCCGTGAGGATGGCCCGGTTCCATCGCATGAACTGGTGCAGCCCACCCATGCGGGCAATCAGTTCGGCGCCAGGGCGCAGATACAGGTGATAGGTGTTGCTCAAGATTTGGCGCGGCCCCAGCTCTTCCAGGTCGCGGGGCGACAGGGTTTTTACTGTGGCTTGCGTGCCTACAGGGCAAAAGACGGGGGTAGGCACATCACCGTGGGGAGTGTGCAGCACCCCCGCGCGGGCGTGCGAGTCGGTATTTTGTTCGATCAGGTCGAACGATACAGGGCCTCTGTTGTCAACGCTCATGTCAGTGATGGCAACCCGCGCAAGAATGCGACGCGCAGCCTGCGCAGCCGCCACCGCCGCCTATGGATGAACTGGAACCGTCCGCGCCTTTGGTGTGGGCCGCAAACCGGGAAATGGCCCGTTTGGTATCCTGCCCGTGACATTCGGGGCATTCGGCGGGCGCATCCGCCTGGGAATAGGGCCGCAACTTTTCAAACTTGATCTCGCAATGAGGACAAATGTATTCGTAGATTGGCATGATTCTAATCCTCTGATTCCTACTAGAGATAATTGTACTCTCATCCCCAACCAGGGTCAAAAGGGTGGCGGGAAGAGGAATAGATGGCGCCTCTTGCTCTCGCCCTGATCGTCAATCCACCATGATGACGGGGATGTGCGCGCGGTGCAGAGTATCCAAAACGCACAACGTCACGGGGATCGTTTGGGGCGGGGCATCCGCCGCGCCTGTGGCCGAGAGGGTCAGCGCGCCGGTGTGGACGCCCACCGCCAGCCCCGTCGGGTCGGCGCGCACCTGCACCTCCTCCCCGTTGGCAATTGCCACCAACCAGGGCACGTTTTCCGTTACCTGCCAGCCCCCAACCCCGCACGGCGGGCGCACTTGCAGGCGCGTGGCTGGGGGATGGGCGGCATTGCATTCGGCCAGCAGCAAAAGCGAGTCGGGCGATACCTGCCAGTCCGGCGGGTACAGGCTCGCCTCCTGGATGGCCGAGAATCGCCCGTGACCGTCGGTGTAGCGCAGCCAGACGCCCTGCCCGCGATAGTTGCCCCCCGGCACATCCCACACCAGGGGGACGGTGGCAGGCTGGGGAGCGGTCAAAATTGCCACCGAGTCAATGGTCACGTCGGTCTCGCCGCTGCGCCACCATTTGAAAATCAAAAAAGGCTCCTGGCCGGAAAACACAAACGGAAGGGCGAACTCTTGATAGACGTTCGCGGCGGCGAAATCGGTGCCCCGCAGGTTGAGCGGGCCATATTCCACGCCGCCGCCGTCCACAGCCAGACGCGCCACCTCGCCCGGCTCGCGGTTGTCCGCCACCTTGAGGCGGAAATAGGCCACCAGGGGCACGTCGCGCACGAAATCGGTGGTATAGACCCAGGCAAAGGACTCGCCTTCGCCGGAGCGCAGGCGGTAGGCGCTGCCACCCCGCGCGGCTGCGTCGTCCACCCGTTCCCCGGCTCCCCACCAGTGCTTGAACGTCTCGAACGAATCATCCCCCAGCCAGCCCAGGCTAAACTGCACCATTGGCAGGTCGCTGGGTTCGGTGGGGTAGACTGTCACCTGTGCGCGGGTGCTGCTCATTTGGGCCGCGCCCAGCTCTGCCGGAGGGAGGTCGCTGCCCAGGTAGATGGTATCGCTGACTGTAACGGTGCGCCCCAGGGCGTCGCGGGTCTGAACATAGACCGTGCGCCAACCCTCGCCCGGCGACAGGCTCCAGGTTTGGCGTGGGGCATATGGCCTCCACGCGGCCCCGCTCATGCACGGATCGTTGCTCACCCTCATCTCGATGGCAGGCCCCATGCTCGTGAACCCGCCGTCCTGGTTGCTGTAGACATACAGGTCCACCAGGGGCGTGGTGGTGGTAAGGGCCTCGTCGGCGATGACAACCGGCGGGTGGACGGCATCGTGGCCCAAGTCCTGGGTGACATAACTGCGCCAGCCATCCGGCTGCCGATAATAGCCCAGCCCCACCTCCCGCCAGTCGGGGGAGAGCAGGTTCTCGCGGTGGCCCGCGCTCTGCATCCAGGCGTCAATGGCCTGCTGGGGAATGACATCGCCGCAAAAAGCATTCTCGGCTCCGGCTGCGCCCTTGTAGCCGAACAGGCGGGCGCGCTCCCCCGGCGAGCGGCCCAGCGTGTCCTCGTGGCCGCAATAGGGGGCAGGGCGCCGGGCCACCGAATCCCACGAGAACCAGCGCGCCGCGTCGCTGAGTTGGACGTTCCAACGCAGTGGTGGCAGCCCGCGCTCGTGGCGGGCCAGGTTGGCTAGATAAACGGCTTGCGCCTCGCTGTATAGCGTTTCGGGGGAGAGAGGGGCGGCGCCATCGCCGCAAACGGGCTGTGGAAGGATGCTCCACAGGCTGACGACCAACAACAGGTAAAACGATATACGACGCTGCAATAGCATACCTCAATAAAAGAGTTACGGCCCGCGTCCAAATGACGCGCCTGCTATCCGTCTCTGGGGGCCAGATGTTGCGCGATCCAGACGCGCTGCTCGATCAGGTCAATCTGCCCGTCGGCGGTGCGCCACGCCGAAATAGTAGGCCAGCCCGACCAGGGCCACCCCGGCCACGGCCAGCAACGTGCTCCGGGGCAGCGACAGGGCTACCAGCAGGTTCGCCGTCACGCCCAGCAATGGCACGATGGGCGGATAGAGTCGCTGCCCGCGTGCCAGCCGCAGGGCAGACAGGTTCATCACGGCGTAGTAGATCAACAACCCCAGGCTGCTCGCCTCCAGGGTGGGGCGCAGGTCGAGCAGGGCTGTCAGCAGCGCCAGAATGCCCCCCGCTGCCAGAATGGCATTGCGCGGGATGCGCTGCCCCGCGTGCAGCCGCCCCAGCCAGCCGGGCAGGTCGCCATTGCGCGCCATGGCAAAGGCGAGCCGCGACAGCCCCCAGATTTCGGTGAGCAGCACGGATGTCGTGGCGATGAGCGCGCCCAGCGACAGGAGGGTTGCGCCCACATCCCGGCCTGCTACGACCATCGCCGTTCGCAGGGGTGCGCTGGTATCGCCCATCGCCGCCGGACCCAGCACGCCCAACGCCGCCCACGCCACCGCCAGATATAGCACCGTGGTCAGGCCCAGCGCCGTGACCACCGCGCGCGGGAGGGTCTGGCGCGGGTTGCGTATTTCCTCCGCAATGGTGACAGGCCGGGCGTAGCCGGTGTAGGCGAAAAAGAGCAGCGCCGTGGCTTGTAGCAGCCCGATGATCCCCCCAGTCAGAAATGGCTGAAGCCGTTGTGGATTGTAAGCGGGCAGGGCCAGGGCCACAAACACGATGAGCACGACGATGTTGATGCTTACCAGCACCAGATTGATGCGCGCTGAGGGGCGCACGCCGATGGTGTTGAGCGCGACGGCCAGCAACACCATCGCCAGCCCCACGAGACGCGGGGGGATGCCGGGGAGCAGGGGTTGCAGGTAAGCGGCAAAGGTGAACGCATAGGTAGCGCCCGCTGCAAGGGCCGCCGCCAGAAAAAGCCAGCCCGCCACAAAGCCGACCAGGGGATGCACCAGGGAGCGGGCGAACTGGTACGCGCCGCCCGCGCGCGGGTCGTTTGCGCCCAGTTCGGCGGAGCTGAGGCCGTTTAGCGTGGCGACAAACGCCGCCATTGGCACGGCCAGCAGCAGCGACGCGCCCGTAGTCCCAGCGGCCTCCCCCATAGAGACGTACACGCCCGCGCCGATCATCGCGCCCAGCGCAATGCCTATCGTCTGGGCCAGACCCAGGCGTCGGCCCAGACGCGATGGCTCTTGATCCATTCAGCCCCCCCCTCAAGAGAACCGGCTATTCCCCATCCTATGCGCCCGCACAAGTCTATAAAACGCACAGGAACGCTATATATTATAGGCAGGAGACGCGGGAAAGCAAGCAAAACGGGGCGCGATCTGGATAACCCGGCTCCGACACAAGTGTGCGGCATACTGCCCGAGTATGCCGCACACTTGATCTCGATGACGCTCGTTACTGGGTCTAGCGCATCACCCGTGGCAGGTAGAGCTGTTGCCCCCACGCGATGCCGCTTGGCAGGACGCTGCGCTGCCCCTCCGGGTTGGTCACCCATACCGGGTGGATGCCGGGCGGCAGGTCTAGCGGCAGCGTGCCACGCAGCGT
>JAAYXX010000007.1 GCA_012515695.1 Chloroflexota bacterium | reverse complement strand
TGGCGACGCACTCTCCGGCAGCGTTGAACAGTTCTCCCCAGCCCCAGCCGGTGCTGCGTTTGTGCAAGTCCAATCGAAGGTGGCCGTTTTGCAGAGTGACGGTCTCTCCGCCATAGGCTGCATGTTGGTAGACTGGCATGGCGTATGGGTCCTTTCATAATGATGGGCAAGCGGTCTCGACGCAACGGAACGGGACTATTGTAGCCAGCCTTTGCGTCAGTTTCAAGTGATCTCGCGATCATTACGCGCTGGCAATCGCCTGCTGTGTTGGCTATAATGCCGAGGTGCTGGTGCGCGCCAGCTATGATAAACGCGAGTGCTCAACCTATCCCACTGGCAGGCAAGGAGGTTTGGCTGATATGACTGAACTGGAGATGCTGGAAGAACTGCGCCAATTTGACACGCCATCTATCACCAACGTGGTTGCTACCTATCCGGACAACCCGTTGTGTCTGGGTTTGTATAATCCCTGGACGGAGAATTGGTACACGGACCAGACCGTTCGGTGCATGTATCCCGAGTTGGGGCCGCTGGTTGGCTATGCGGTGACTTGTGTGTACGGGTTGCCGGACGCTACCTACAACCGGCTGACCTTTATGGATGTGGTAGATGCGCTGGATGTGTCGCCCAAGCCGACGGTGCTGGTGATCCAGCAAAAGTTCCCGCCCGAGATTGCGGGCAAAGTTGGGCTGGCGGGCGGCAATATGGTCAGCGCGATGAAGGCGGTGGGCTGCGTGGGGCTGTTGTCCAATGGGCCGTCCCGCGATATTGACGAGGTGCGCCCTCTCAAGTTCCAGTACATGCTCAGTGGCATCACGCCGGGGCATGGCGCGATGGCTGTGCAGGCGGTGAATGTGCCTGTTTCGGTGGCGGGGATGGATGTAGCTCCTGGTGAGATCATTCACATGGACGAGAACGGCGCGGTCAAGTTCCCGGCGAACAAGCTAGAGGCCGTGTTGCGGAATGTGCGGGCCTTGCGCGATGAAGAAGAGGCGCGCATGGGCAAACTGCACCAGGCCAGCAACGCCGCCGAAGTGCGCGCGGCATTTGGCGGAAAGGGGTATGCTGCCAAAGAGAGCAAGTAACTGACGCTCTGATATTTTGCGTGACGCAATCATCCTGACAGAAGGAGCAAAGCATGAACCGACAGGCCAGTCGGCCCAATGTGGTTTTCATCCTGGTTGACGACATGGGCTATGGCGATTTCGGGGCTTTTAATGGCGGTTTGACGCAGACGCCGACGCTGGACCATCTCATGCAGGAAGGGGTCTGCATGACGCACCAGTACACGTCCTCGTGCGTGTGCAACCCGTCGCGGGCGTCGCTGCTGACCGGGCGCTACCCGCACCGCACCGGCTCTATCGACACGCTGGAATGGTGGGGGCTGGAGCGGCTGGCTCTGCGCGAGACCACGTTGGCCGATGTGCTCAAGCGGGCGGGGTATACGACGGGTCTGGTGGGCAAGTGGCACCTGGGCGCGTTTGACCCGCGGTATCACCCGATGAATCGAGGGTTCGACGAGACGGTTTGCTTCCGTGGGGGGATGCACGATTACTACACGTGGCGGCTGGAGTACAACGAGACCGTCCGCCGGGCCGATGGCCGCTACCTGACCGACGTTTGGACGGAAGAGGCGGTGCAGTTCATCGAGCGGCACAAGGACGAGCGGTTCTTTTTGCACGTGACGTACAACGCCCCACACACGCCGTTGCAGTGTCCGGACGAGGATGTGGCTCCCTTCCTGGAAAGCGGGCGCTTTAACCGGGGCGTGAGCTATGTATATGGCATGATCCGGCGGATGGACGCGGGGGTGGCGCGCATTCTGGACACGCTGCGAAAGCATGGGCTGGAGGAGAACACCATCGTTGTGTTCACCAGCGACAACGGCCCTCAGTTTGGCGGCCAGGGGGATGAGTGCACGACGCGCTTTAACTGCCAGTTCAACGGGGCAAAGGGTTCGGTGTACGAGGGGGGCATTCGCGTGCCTATGATCGTGCGCTGGCCGGGAGAGCTGGAGGCGGGCGCACAACGGACCGAGATGTGCCATTTCTGCGACCTCTTCCCGACGCTGCTGGCTGCGCTGAACATCGAGGTGCCCGCCGAGCTAAGGCTGGACGGCGTGAACGTGCTGCCGGTCTGGCGCGGCGAAGGGGGCCAGGTGGAGACGCGGCGGTTCTGGCAGTGGAACCGGTATGCGCCGGTGGTCGAGTGCAACGCGGCGGTGCGCGATGGCGACTGGAAGCTGGTGCGCCCCGCCATTCGGGAGGCGATGGCAGTGCCGGATATTGACTGGTTGCAGGTATCCATGTATGAGCCAGAGCGTCTGATCGAGAATGGCATTCTGCAAAAGCCGTACCCGCCACGGGAGATTCCGGCGCCGCCGCCGCCAGAGCTGTACAACATTGCCGAGGACCCGCTGGAGCAGCGCAACCTGGCGGACAAGTACCCTGATATTGCGAGCAGGTTGTTGTGTGAGCTAGAGACCTGGTTCGAAGACGTTGAAGCAGACCGCGCCACGATTGACGACTGAACGAGGGCGCTATGTGCTGAATAGCCCGGTGTTCGCTGGCGAGACGGCGAGTGCCGGGCTTTTTCCACGAGTCGCTGATGATGGCAAGATGAAGGGTGGTCTGTATTACATAGAGGGATGATGTTGCATGTTGGGGCAATTCCGGCAGGTGCGTGGGGAATATCCGCGCCAGTTCTGGTGGTTGGTATGGGGCAGCCTGCTTAGTTCGACTGGGGCGGCCCTGATATGGCCGTTCATGAGCATCTACCTGCGCGAACGCCTGGAGATTCCCTTGGCGACTGTGGCAGGGTTGATGACCCTTAGCTCGGTGATGGGGCTGTTGGCCTCTCTTGTGGTTGGGCCGCTTGTTGACCGGGTGGGGCGCAAGGGGGCGATGGTTTTCAGCCTGGCGATGTCGGCGATCTACTATTTGTTGATGACGCAGACGCGGACGCTGCCCGTCTACGCTGCGCTGATCGGCGTTTCGGGGGCGTTTTCCCCGCTGTATTCCGTGGGGGCAAACGCCATGATCGCGGACCTGATCCCGCAACAGCGGCGCACCGACGCGTATGCGCTGCTGCGGATGGTGCACAATGTGGGGGTGGCCGTTGGCCCGATTCTTGGGGGAGTGTTAGCCAGCGTTTCCTATACGCTGGCCTTTTGCGTGGCGGCCACGGCGTATGCGCTGTTCGCGGTGTTGATCTTGATGGCGACGCGAGAGACGCTGCCCGTTGGCGAGAGCGCGAGGGCGATACGCGGTGGGCAGGCGGGCTGGGGGCCGGTGTTGCGAGATCGCCTGTTCCTGGCCTTTGTCGGTTCGTTTGCGGTGACGAACATGGTGGCGGCGATTATGTTCATGCTGTTACCCGTATACGCCAAAGAGCAATTTGCGCTGCCAGAGAGCCGGTATGGGCTTGTGGTTACGACGAACGCGCTGATGTGCATTTTCGTGCAGTATAGCGTGACGCAGGTTACCAAGCGCCACCCGCCGCTGCTGATGCTGGTGGTGGGGGCGTTGTTCTATGCTGTTGGGGTGGGGAGTGTGGCGCTGGGCAGCGGGTTGTGGGGGTTCATTGCCAGCATGGTGGTGATGACGACGGGCGAGTTG
>JAAYXX010000066.1 GCA_012515695.1 Chloroflexota bacterium | reverse complement strand
GCCCCTCCGGGGCACCGGCATGTATGCCGCTTTCTCCCAGGGGGAGAAGGCGTTTGGCGCGGCAGCATGCCGCCCTCGCCCTTTGGGAGAGGGAGCGGCTGGGTACAGCCGGGGGTGAGGGCCACTCTGATCTTGCCCCAGCACTTGATCCGCGAAAAGTTAGCGCCATTAGCCAAGGATGGCGGCGGTCCTGAATGTCCCAGGTGGGGCTAGCGCGCCGATGATGGGGAGAGCACCTCGATCCAGAGCCGCAAGGTGCGGTACGGCGTAATGCTTTTGCCGTCCAGCAGTCGCAACTCGACTTGCTGGTCGCCGAGCGCGCCCGGCATGCGCCAGGAGACGGGCTGCTCGTAGCTTTGCCCTGGGGACAGGGTAATCGCGCCGACTCGCCCCACCAACACGCTATACTCAGGGTTCCAGGGGTTCACGACCCAAATCTCTATGTCGTATGTGCGTTCGTCCCGTTCCCGGTTGGTGATGCCCACAGTGGCGCTCACCTGCTCGCCGGGGAGCGCCTCGGCCTGATAGCCTTCCGCCATGCCCTCCGGCCCCAGCACATAGAACTCGGTCATGAACGACTTGGGCGAGGGCACGAGCGTGATCCAGGTCAACGAGGACAGCGCGAGGAGCAACAGGCCGCTAGAGAGCAGCATCAGGCGATGTTCGGAGGTGGACAGCGAACTCCACCAGAGCTGTAGCCTCTCAAACGGGCGCGCAATATAGACCTCTTGCGTTGGCAGCCGGGCGCGCCGCCAGATCGCCAGGCTGATAAAAGCCATCGTCGCGCTGTATTCGGCCACCATGATGGGCCAGAGGTGAATACCCGAAGGCAGGTTGTCGAGAATCGGTGCAAGGATGGCAACCAGCGCCAGGCTCAAGCCCAGGCTCAGCCCGAGCCGCTCCTTGTCGTCCAGGTCGGCCCTGCGCGGAAAGAGGGCCGCTGCCAGGCAGTAGCCGGGCGCAAAGAGCAGGTAGAGCGCGGCCAAAATTACCCGTGGCGCTGCCAGGAACGAGATGCGCTCGCCAACGCCTATCAGCACCAGCAGTATCGCCGCGCCCCCTACGATCAAGGCCAGGTCGCCCCAAAATAGTGAGGCCAATCTGATATAGACCTGGGAGAGCACGCGCTTGGTAAATCGCATATCTATCGTCCCCCGTGAGTTCTGCCCAAGACTCGCTCGTATACGGCGATGGTCTCTTGGGCTGTTCGTTCCCAACTGAACTGTTGCGCCCGGCGCAGCCCTTTGGCGCGCAGGTTGGCCGCCAGGTGACTATCCTCCAGCACCCGGCGCATCGCCTGGGCAATGGCCTCGACGTCCTGCGGGTCTACCAACAACGCAGCATCCCCGGCAACTTCGGGGAGCGACGATGTATTGGAGGTGATAACGGGCGTGCCGCAGGCCATCGCCTCCAAGACGGGCAGGCCGAAGCCTTCGTAGAGCGAGGGAAAGACGAACAGGTCCGCGCCGTTATAAAAGGCGGGTAACGCCTCTTCTGCGACCATGCCGGGCAGATACACATCCTGTAAAAGCTCCAGGCGTTGCAGGGTGTCCAGCACCGGCCCCGCCTGCCATCTGCGAGCGCCTACGATGACGAGCTTCCACTGTTGCGACCAGGGGCGCAGCCGGGCATACGCTTCCAGCAGCCGGACGAGGTTTTTGCGCGCCTCGATAGAGCCGACGTAGAGCATGTAGGGGAAATCGATACCATAATGCTGCAACATGGCCCGCGTGTCGGCCAGCGCCAGAGGACGATAGTTTGGGTTGGTGGCCTCGCCGATGACGCTCACGAGTTCCGGCGGCACGCCGAGCAGCCGCACAATATCGGCCTTGGAACATTCGCTCACGGTGATGATCGCGTCCACGTGGCGCAGCGCAAAGGGGAGCCATGCGCGGTAGATGAGCCGATCCAGCCGCGTGCTGGCCGCCGGGTAGATGTAGGGGATGACGTCGTGGATGGTAACGACGCGGCGCGCGCGGGCCAGCCCCAGAGGGTTGACGCCGGTGGGGTCATGCACCACGTCCAGCCGTTGCTGGTGGGCGATCCAGGCGATTTCAAGCTGGCCGACGGTCAACAGCCCCGGCAACAACCCGGCAGCGGGGAGGGCAATCGCCTGTTCGTGGCCGGTGGTTCGCCCGGCTTGCAGGGTGATGGGCGACAGCCCGCGCTGGCGCAAGGCGCTCAGCAATTCCCGCGTATAGCGCCCGATTCCGCCGACTGTCCGATTCAGGGCATAGGTGATAAACCCGACTCTGACGTTCATTTCTGGAACGGGGTCGTCGGGCGACGATGGTATAGCCGCGCATCGCCATTGTCATAGACGAGGTTGCGGTCCACAACGCCGGGGAGGGAGATGCCTGTTCGGTTGGCCTGCCAGGCGGTCAACTCGGTCAGCAGGATGTGTGATAGCTGGTCGCGGTCCGCCTCTTGGGGCGGGCCGACGCGATAGTTGTTTGCGGGTTGCCACCCGACCCCTTTGCGGGCCTGCTGTATCTGAATCTGGTGGTACCATGTGTCTACCCACGTGTTACGCCCCACGAGATGCGTATCTACCCAGTCAAACGCTATCTGCTCGCCGGGGCTGTGGAACAGCCACAGGTTCCCAACGGCGGGGTCGTTGGTGACTTTGAGCAGGGCTGCGCCCAACGCAACGCAAACTACCAGCGTGACCGCCCTGTAGGTGACCGGGCGCGTTGTGACGGTCTGCGCCCAGGGCACGCGCTTGATCTCGCCCAGCCAGGTGGCGGCCAACGGGGTGGCGACCAGCGCCAGGGGCGCAAACAAGCGCACTTGCAGGTTCGACCCCAGCACACCAGACAGGTCTGAGAGGATGCTGAGGCCCATCTGCACCCCAAAGCCGAGGTAGAACAGCCAGAGGAACAGCCGTGTTCGAGAGAGGGCAGATTGCCCATGCCTGAGCAGCCGCCAGCCATCACGCAGCCAGGCCGCCAGGGAGCTAAACAGAATAGCCCACTGGAAGCCTGTCAGCGTAAGGTAGACTGTTGGGTGGATCCACGCGGCGGGGATGTGTCCATAGGTCTCGCTGCTGGCCGCGCTCTCTTTGCCAGACAGGAACTCGCCCATGTTCTTGGCGATGTCCACCAGGGTATGGTAATAGCTCTCCGCAGGGGCATAGATATACGCCGTGAACACAAAGAGGAGGATAAAGCCAATCGCAAAGACATAGCCCATCCGTTTCTCGAATCCTCCCGCCCAGGCGGTCCGCGAGGTCAGGGGCACAAGGCGCACCAGGACGGCGCTCGCCAGCATTGCGATCAAAAAGGTGACGACAATCGTCGAACTGAAATAGGCGTTGTTGGCGATGGCCGCCGACAGCAACAGATAGAACGCCGCGATCATGGGGAGCCGCAGTCGGAGGTCGCGGGTCTGGCTGCTGCGCGCCCACAGCCACAGAATGAGCAGCCCAAACGTCCAGGTTGTGCGCTCGTGCGAGTTCCGCAGGATGTAGAATATAAAGTCGGGATGGAGCAGCAGGAGGATCACCGCCAGCGCGGCGACGCGCATCTCGGCGAGATATTCCCGGTAGACCAGATAGGCCACCAGGGCGATCACGCCGAGCCAAAGGCTGCCGACGAATTGCAGCCTTGACACAGACAGCCCGGTGGTCTCGGACAGAAAAGCCAGTAGCGCCTGGTAGCCATAGCCATTGGAATAGCTTTCCTCGTTAACCAGCCGCCCGTCGCGCATAATGCCTTCGGCGGCCAGCGTCAACTCGGTGGCGTCTCCTTCCATGATTGGCCCGCCATAGCGTACTGACCAGAACACGGCGACGAGCAGCGCCATGCTCAGCAAGAGAATCAGCAATAGCCCTTCGTGTTGTTTGGCTCGAACTAGCACGCAATCACCTCACTCGGTAACACTAATCCGTATCCTCTACATCTGTGGAACGAAGGCGCGACAGATACGTCAGCCCCGCGCCGGATACGATCAGCGCGGAAACGAACAGGCCCAAGATCATTGGCGACGGGACGAGGCCAAAGGCGCTCAAGGTCTGCTGGAAGGACGGCATCGGGGTGGGCGCAACATGCACCACTTGCTCATACTCGGCGAGAGCGGGCGGAATCTCGTCTGCTTCAGCCGCATGGAATACAGCCGCGTGGATCGTCCATTCGCCCGCATGGGGCACGTTCCAGGGCAGCATGATCTGGGTTGTCTCCCCGGCGAGCACTGTCACCTCGCGCTCGCCCACCACGACAGGCTCGCCTGCTTCCATCGCCGTAACCCGCAGCAGCACGTCTGTCGCGTCTTCCAGCCCCGAATTGCGGATATGCAGCCCGATCGAGTTGGCGTCCCACTCAATGGCAGGGGCCAACAGCAGTCCCTTGGGGAGCGGCGAGATGGTCAACTGGGCGGGTGTCAGAGGTTCGATGGTGAACTCGTCCTGATAGGTCACGACATAGCGCCCCGGCGTGAGCCGCGACAGGGGCAGTAGCATCGCGCCCTCGACGGTAAAGCCGGGCCGCAGGTCGAGCGCAAAGCGGAACCCATCCCCCGGAAGCGGGCGATAGTCAGACAGTGTGGCGCGATGGATGGTCATCGTTGGCCCGCCGGGCGCTGTTTGTAGCATCTGCTTCAGGTCGTCCGGCTCTAGGCCGCGTTCGTGGGCGGCGAGTTGCGCGCCGAGGCTGGCCCATTCCGCGTGGTTGGTGGGCTGCTGCGTGCGGAAGAACTGCGGCGGCAGGTTTGTAGAGCGCAGCATCACCTGATCGCCCATGCCCAAGAGGAGATGGTTGCGCGATTGGTGGAGTTGTGCGACCTGGGTGTCGTCCAAAAACAGCTTCCAGGTGTCTATGTAGGCGTTTTCGTCCAGATTGTGATACTCCAGCCGGCGCCCGTTGCCGCCGTTGTAGACCCCCCAACTGGCCCCCACCAGGTGCAGCCGCGCATCGACAGGGCTATAGTACAGCCATGCCTTGTCGTTGATGGTGGCATACTCGCCGCGATAGCCTTCGGGGAGGTCTTGATAGAGCGCGACGGGGGATTGCGACGATACACCGGCCAGATAGTCTCGCTGTATCTGCTGGAGTCGGGGTATGTCCTCTCCCTTGGTGTCTGCATAATTCTGCACCCCCTCCAGCGTTGACCATTCATAGATGCCTTCCGCGCTGTGGTATGCGTCGCCGGTCTCGAACGCCACCAAGGTGGCGAATCCCCAGGGGTTGGCCGCCACCCAACGCGGCAACTCGGCGTGGGGCACCATCTCCAGGGTGATATCGCCCAGGCTTGTGGTCCTGGAGATATAGTTGGTTCCGGCCAGGTCCAGCTTGTAATCCCAGATCAATGCCGGGTGATTTCCCTGGTTCCACGAGTACTGCACCATCTCGATGGGCGAGCGGGTGGGGCCGCCCGATATGAAGAACGGGATGCCGGGCGGCGTGTAGGTGAACCGGATAAACATCTCGGGGCGGCCATCGCGGTCTTGGGCGAGGTCATAGTAGGCCATGGGGTTCTCGAATTGCAGCGTATTGACGCGCCCGCGTTCGAGGGTGTTGGGCGTGTTGATGTGATAGCCGTCCTCAATCGGGTAGCCGCGAAAGCTAAAGGATTCGATCAAGCCGGACTCCCAGTCCATCCCCAGAAACAGCGGCGTATCAAAGTAGTTGCTTGTCTCCGGGTACTTGGGGCGGTTGAGCAGGGGCCAAAAGATGATGTTCTCCGGGTCGGCAGGGCGATACTTGCCCGAATTGACCTGGGCGCTAGAGCGGGGGATGCCTTCGCTTTCGGGGACGGCTGCCAACAAGGTATACCACGAGTATTCCGGCACGCCGTCGCGGTTCACATCTCGCACGACGCCTTCGGCATCCGCTTCGCCGTCCAGCGCAAACGCCGCCGGGTATTGCCTGGCGTGTTCTCGGTTCATCGTCGGGCCGTCGCACTGCCAGTTCAGGTTATAGTTCAGCGTTCCGTCTGGGTGGACCCACGCCCCGTTGGCCCGAATGGTCATGGTGGGATGGGCAGGCTCGATGACCTGGATGGCCGTGTCTGCCAGCATATAGCGGATAGCGCCGTTGCTTGCGCTCCCGTCATAGAGGCGCGCCACCGAATACCGGCCTTCTGTGGCAAAGGCGATGATCAGGCGCGTATGGGCGCGGCTGCTCCCGCCGATCTGGAAAACCCACGTGTCGTCGGTGAAATCGGTGGCCTCTTGCCAGGTGTTCGCGCGGCGCATGTTCCCGGCCCCATCGTACACCAGGACGCGGTCCTCTGGCGTTTCGATGGCGCAGCGAATGATGGTGAGGTCGGGAGCGCCGTCGCGGTTGTGGTCTTGTTGCTCGATCCCATAGATCAGGACGTCATCCGGCTCGTCGGCTATTGTCTGGGCAATGGCCGACGAGCCGGGGGCCGCAATCCACGCGGTTGCGGCCAGCAATAGCCAGATGGTGACGGCACGCCACAATCTGACGCGTTTTGTCCGGATATTCACTGTCAGTCACTCCCCCTATTGGAAACTAGCCGTCGGAGCACCCTGAAGAGCCTGGGCGTAGATGTCCATGACGCGGCCAGCCAGCACCCGCCAATCGAATTGAACGGCCAGGTCTTGGGCGGCGCTGCCCATCTGTCGGCATAGGGTGGTGTCATACATCAGGTGCAACAACGCCTCGGCCAGCGCCTGGGCGTCGCCGGGCGGCACGAGCAGCCCGCTTTTCCCGTGCGCTACGGCGTCGGGAATGCCACCTACGGCGGAAGCGATCACCGGCACACCGGCGGCAGCCGCCTCGATGTTGACCATGCCCAAAGGCTCTTCGTAGACGGACGGACACACAAAGACATCTGCCGCCCGGTAGAGGGCTGGCAATTCGGCGCGAGGCACAGCCCCCAAAAAGCGCACCGGCAAGCCCTGGGCGCGCTGTCGCACTTGCTGCTCATAGGTCTGTCGATCTTGCCACGCCGCCGGATAGCCCTCAAAGCCCAGTGTTGCCGACCCCGCGACCAACAGCAGGGGGGACAGGCTGGATAAGCCGGTTTCGCGCTGTGCGGTGAGCCTGTTCAGGGCCTCGATGAGCACCAGCAGCCCCTTCTCTGGCCCAATGCGCCCCACGTAGAGCATGACGAAATGGTTGTCCGAGAGGGCAAGGGCGGCCCGCGCACTGGCGCGGCTGATCTGGGCATACACCTGGGCATCTGCGCCGTTGGGGACCACGCCTATGCGTTCAGGGGGGTAGGATACCGTTTCGATCAGCTTGTGCCGGACAAAGTGCGAGCAGCAGATAATGCGATCTGCCCGCGCCACGGCCCGGTTCATCTGGGGCGATGGCTGGATGGACAGGTCCTGGACGTGAAGCACCCGCGCGCGGGTGCGCAAGCGCGGCAAAAAGTAGGGGTTGCCGTGGACGTGGGTCACGTCGGCAGGGCGCGCTCTGAGCATAAAGAGCCACAGCGGGGCGAGAAAGCTGAGGTCGTAGCGTGGTGTGTTGAGGCTGGCCCAGGGCGCGAGCCAGCGCACCCTGACCCCGGCAATGGTGCGGCTCGACGAGCCTTGTTGCCCCGGCGCGATAATCTCTACCTCGTGGCCCAGCGCGGCTTGTTGGGCGGCCAGGCTCCAGGCGGTGGCGACGATGCCGGTCAAGGCGGCGTGTTGTGGGTCTTCGGGCAGGTTGCCCATCGCAAGCTGCGGCAATATATGGCGAATGCGCATAGGCGTCCTCATGGCGCAACTCGACGCCCGTTTCGGCGCTCCGCAAGCAACCGGCTATACACCGCTTCCGTCTCTCGGACGCATGCATGTACGTCATAGCTTGATTTGGCGAGTTGTTGCCCTACCAACCCCATTTGTCTGGCCTCCCCAGGATTTGCCAGCAAAAACCGTATGCCCCGCGCCAGCGCATCAGGATCATTGGGGGGCACCAATAGCCCATTCTTGCCCTGTTCCACCGCTTCCGCCGTCCCTCCTACCGGCGTCACTACCACAGGCTTACCGGCGGCCATCGCCTCGATCATGGCCTGGCTGAGACCTTCGGCGCGGGAGCAAAGTACAAATACATCGAGCGCCGCCAGTATTTCGGGAACGTCGCGCCGCGCCCCCATAAAGACGAGATGCTGCGCCACACCCAATTCCGCGGCCAGCGCGTGCAGCCGCGCCGTCTCGGAACCGTTTTCGCTGTTATCAGCGCCCACGATCAAAAAGCGGGTCTGGGGGTATTGCTCCGTGACCTGGGCAGCGGCTCGGATCAGCAGGTCGTAGCCCTTGCGCCATTCGATATTGCCCACCATGCCCACCAGGGGCACCTCATCACCGACCTGAAGCTGCTGGCGCACAGCCGCCCCTGAGGCGGTGGCGAATCGCTCTGTATCAATGCCCAGCCGGATGACACAGGCATCCGCCAGAGCGACGCCATCGGCCTGGATTTCGTCGAGGATGGATTGTGCATTGGCGATGGTTGTATCCACCAGCCTGAGGGCTATTTTGTCTTCCCGCATGAATGGGCCGCTGTTCAGCACGGAAACCACGACGGGGATGCGGGCCATGCGCCCCGCCAACAGGCTGGCCTGAAGCGCCTCCAGGCAAAAGGTATGGATGATTTGCGCCCGCAGCTGTTTCGCCAGGCGGTAGAGCGCGACCCCGCTGCCTAGAATGCGCCACGGCGATAGGATGCCCTGGCCGATGGGGCGGACCTGGAGGTGATGCACGGGCAGGATATGCACAGGAATGCCGTACTCGATCAGCCTTTCGGCCAATGCCTCCCGGTAGTGGATGGCGACGGAGGGGGAGAAGCGGTCTCGATCCAGGGATTCGCACAACGTCGTCAGCCACATTTCGCCGCCGCCCATGATCCGGCCCCAGCGATGGACATATAGAACCTGCGCTTGTTCAGCCACCTGGCATCCCTCCTAATATGGGGCGGCTCGCCAGAGCATAGCCGTCCTGGCTCTTGGTGGTGGTTGATAGCTGTTCGGCCCACAGCGCCAGATGGAGCAGCGTCCAGATTTGCTCCTCTCGCACGGGGATTCCCTCGCGGAAGCGGGCTGCAATTCCCTGCATTATGCCGTGGTCCACATTGAGCAGTTGGGCCACCGACTCGGAGGAGAGGGATTGCAGCACCAGGGGCCGCAGCACGCCGTGCATCCAGGCGGTTGCTGGCGCGGCCATGGGGCGCTTGGGGCGCTCGAGCACCAGCGCGGGCAAGATGTCGGCAAAGGCGGCCCGCAGGGGGGCTTTGCGAACGCCGTTTCGCAGCTTGTTCTTGAAGGGCATGGCGAGCGCGAGTTGCACCACCTCGTTATCCTGAAACGGCACCCGGCCTTCGACCGATGCCGCCATCGTCATCCGGTCGAGCCGCTGGTTAAAGTGCTCGCCGACCCATAGGACGAGTTCGGTAAGGGCCAGACGCGCCGCGAGCGGCGAGGAGGCCGTTCCCTCGAACAGGGGGCCGACCAACTCGTCCAGCGGGTCTTGGGGGCGGGAGCGGCCAACCATGCGGCTCCGCGTTTCCGCTTCAAACACGTCGTATTGGGCGTGGTATTTGGCGGTGTTGCTGCGCTGGTATCTCTTGCCAAGGTCGCGCAATTTGGCGTGCAGCGACGCGGGGAGCGGCGCGCGCGCCAGTATCGCCAGCAAGGGAGCCAGCCCGGGTATGCGCTCGATCTTTTCAAGGCGCATCAGGGCCGGATGCCACGGGTACCCGCCGAATAATTCGTCGCTGCCGTCGCCCGTTAGCAGCACTTTGACGCCGTGTTCCCTTGCCAGGGTGCTGATCAGGAGAATCGAGACAAAGGACGGCTCCCATACTGGCTCGTCGAGTTGGGCCACGAGTTGCCGGAGCTGGTCTTCCAGGTCTGCCGAGTCGGTGGCGGTGATTTCGTGATGCACTGTGCCCAGTTCCCCGGCGACCTGCCGCGCATAGTCGCGATCGAGGTTGTAGATCGGTTCCAGGCTGGATTTGTGCGTCTCAAAGCCGATGGAAAAGGTGTGCAATGGCTCGGAGGTGACTTTTTGGGCGGTGGCGGCAACGATGGAGGAATCCAGCCCGCCGCTCAACATGACGCCAACCGGCACATCGCTCATCATCTGGCGGGCGACGGCGCTGGTGATGGCGGAGCGGGTCGCCTCGACGGTTTCCTCCCAGCTTGGGGCGGGGCGCGGGTCTGGCTCCAGGGAGGGACGCCAAAATCGCTCCACACGCAGCCGATTGCCATCATAGATGGCATAGGTTCCGGAGGTCAGCTTGCGGACGCCTTGCAGCAGGGTATAGGGCGCGGGGACATAGCCCAGGGCAAGGTAGATTTCCAGCGCGGTGGGGTCAATCTCCAGGGGCACGAGGTCCGCCTGCACCAACGCTTTCAACTCGGACGCGCAGGCAAGCTGTCCTGTCCGCTCGACATAATAGAGCGGCTTGACGCCTGTTCGATCTCGCGCCAGGATGACCCGCTCGTGGCGGCTATCGTAGATGGCGCAGGCGAATATGCCGTTGAACAGCGCGAAACAGTCTAGCCCGTATTGCTCATAGGCGTGCAGCACCGTTTCCGTGTCGGTCCGTGAGCGGTAGCGGTGGCCGTGGCGCTCTAGTTCAGCCCGGATTTCCCGGTGATTGTACACTTCGCCGTTGTAGGCGATCCAGATGCTCTCGTCCTCGTTGGGCATGGGCATGGAACCGGCGGGCGAGAGGTCGAGGATGCTGAGGCGCTGGGCGCCCAGCCCCACCGCGAAGCGGCGGCCCTGCGCGGTGAACGTGCTGCCGCTATCGGGGCCGCGATGGGCAATGGAGGCGCGCATCTGATCAATCAGCGCGGGTGACACCGCCTGATTCGCATCTATCATCGCGACAATACCACACATTAAATTAAATCACCTCATGTAAAAGCATAAACTCTCGTTTTCCGTCCGTCGTCGGGAGTTGATGAATGTTGGCGTCATTGGACCGCCGGCTTCCAGCCGGCATGATTGCAAGCCGCCAAGGATGGCCAATGGCACTAACTTTTGGTTATCACGGCCAGCAGATCCCCCTCACCGCCCTCACCCCGGCCCTCTCCCAGGGGGCGAGGGTGGCATGTATGCCGGTGGCAGATTGCCGCGCTTACCGCCTTCTCCCCCCGGGAGAAAGCGGCGTGTATGCCGATGCCCGAAGGGCGGATGAGGGCAACTCTG
>JAAYXX010000554.1 GCA_012515695.1 Chloroflexota bacterium | reverse complement strand
GCTGGAGGGCGACCCGCAGGTGCGCAAAGGGTATGAAGACATTGGTCGCCTGACCCGTGAAGCGAAAAAGGCGCTGCTCGGCCAGGATTGGAAGCGTCTCGGCTGGCTGATGAACGAGAATCACGCCATCCAGCGCGACCTGGGCGGGTCGGGAGTGGCGAATGAGCGCCTGATCAAAGTGGCGCTGGACCACGGGGCGCTGGGCGCTAAACTGGCCGGGGCGGGTGACGGGGGCACGATTATCGCCCTGAACCCCCACCCGGAAGAGATGGTGGCGGCCTTGCGCCAGGCAGGCAGCGAGTTGATCTTTTACCCGCGCATATACCGGGGAGTCTGTTTCGATACCGAGCAGCAAACAGAGAACTCGACTATTTCGGCATAGGACATTTCATCAGGGGCAGTCGCACATAACTTGACAATGTCCAGGCAAGACAGGTATAATGTCTTGACGTATCAAGATAAACATACCCCTATGTGGGGTTGAATAATCAGAGGAGTGGAGAACTATGCCCAAGAGAACATGGCAGCCCAAGAAACAGCGTCGCATGCGCAGGCATGGCTTTATGGCCCGTATGGCTACCAAAGGGGGCCGCAGGGTTCTTAAGAGCAGACGCGAGCGGGGCCGCAAGGTCTTGACCGTCCAAAAGACATACAAGATCGACCGATAGCCACTCGTTGTAGTGTTAGCGCGTCAGTTTCGTCTTACCAGACCAGGTGATTTTGCGCGGGTATACGCGGAAAAAAAGAGTTGGGCCAACCGATGGCTGGTGCTGTACAAGGCTCCTAATGGGCTGGATAGAAGCCGTTTTGGTTTCTCTGCCAGCCGCCGCATTGGCGGCGCGGTCGTACGCAATCGGGCCAAACGCCTGATGCGCGAGGCCGTGCGAAAACAGCTCGATCAGGTACTGCCTGGATGGGATGTTGTGTTTATTGCCCGTAAGGACCTGGCGGACGCGGGCTATGAGGCAGTGGAGCAATCTGTTCGGCATCTGCTTCAGTTGGCCCAATTGGTTTGTCCGGCAAAAGTCTCTGCTCAGAGCAAAGAGAAGTAACAAGATATGGCTTTTGGAAAACGCGCCGTGATAGGTGTGATCCGTTTCTATCAAAAATTCATCTCGCCGGCGTTACCTCCAAGCTGCCGATTCACCCCCACCTGCTCTGAATACACGTTGCAGGCCGTGGAGAAGTATGGTGCTGCACGCGGATTGTGGCTGGGGGCGAGTCGGCTTTTGCGTTGTCATCCTTTCCATCCGGGGGGCTATGACCCTGTACCCTGAGGAAAGGCCGACGGCAATTGCCGCCGGAATATTCCATCGGAATATTCTGTGTATGCGGTCTGGCATTGCGTTTCAGGAATCAGGAGGTTTGCAGTTTTGAGCATCGTGAAAAAGGGAGGACTGGCTGTCCTTCTGTTCGTTGTCGTAGCGGTACTGGTTACCGGATGCATGCCGGGCAGGGCCGCCTCGATAAACCCCGGCTGGACGGTGGTAACCGCTGACGCGGAAACCGTCTATGCCGCTCTTCCCGATGGTCGGGTGGTTGCTTTGGGCGCCGCCAACGGCCAGGAAGTGTGGGTTTATCCCGTGCCACAGGAGCAAAGTGGAGGCGGTGGACTGGGCAAGATCTTTTCCGCCCAAGAACCCAGCGCGGAACAACCGCTGGATGGAGTGTATGGTTCCCCTGTATTGACCGAGAACCTGTTGCTGGTTCCTTCGTATAACCAGCATTTGTATGCTTTCAACCTGGACGCTTCTGCGGGTCAGGTTGGCAGCCTCGCTTGGCAGTTTGCCGCCGAGGGTGCGATTGTGGGCGGCGTCACCGTCTATGATGGCGTGGCCTACTTTGGGTCTTCGGACCATAACGTCTACGCGGTGGATGTTGCCACGGGGCAGCCCGTGTGGGAAAAGCCTTTTGCCACCGAGAACTCGGTGTGGGGCGCTCCCGCGGTAGACGACCAGCGCGTGTACGTCGGCTCGATGGATCATTACGTGTACGCCGTTGATCGGGCCACCGGCCAGCAAATCTGGCGGGAGGAACTATCCGGCTCGGTGGTGGGCGGCGTCGTGTTGGATGAAGGCCGGGTGTTTGTGGGCGGCGTGGATAAAAAGCTGCACGCCCTGGACGCCAACACCGGCGATCTGCTGTGGGCCTCGGAGGACCTTGGCGGATGGGTCTGGGGGGAACCCCTGATTTACGAAGGATACGCGTACGTTAACTCGCTGAATGGGAAGGTGTACGCTTTTGCTGTGGCCGACGGCGCCCCTCGTTGGGCCCAGGCCGTGACTGTCGAAGGCGCTTTGCGCGCAGGTCCCGTCCTGCTCGATGGTCAGCTCGTGGTAGGTACCGAGACGGGAAATCTCTATACGATAACCATGGAAACCGGTGAGCAGGCCATTCTCTACAAGGCTGGGGCAGGCATTCTTTCTACCCCGGTAGTGGTGGATAATATGGTGTATGCAGGAACGGCCACCGGGAATGTATATGCTCTCGACGCAAACAAGGGAACGGCCCCGCTAGCCTGGGTCTATCCTCCTGCAAGAGAGAAATAGGTAGGAGGCAAGTTCGTGCAAAGTGCAAGCAGGCCGCAAGTTGACCCCAAGCAACTGCGCAAGACACTGCTCATCTGGGGCCTCGTCGCGGTTGTGATCATTGCTGGCTCGCAGATCGGCTGGGGAGTGATCTGGAACCAAGGGATCATCCGGCCGATGCTCAACGCGCTGCTGTTTCTCTATACTTATCTTGGCCGCAACTTTGTGGTGGCCATCGGCGCGTTTACGATTATCCTGCGGCTCTTGACGCTGCCCTTGACCATAAAAGAGGTGCGG
>JAAYXX010000553.1 GCA_012515695.1 Chloroflexota bacterium | reverse complement strand
TCATCCGCCCTTCGGGCATCGGCATACCTGCCGCTCGGCAGCATGCCGCCTTCTCCCGGGGGGAGAAGGCGGTAAGCGCGGCAATCTGCCACCGGCATACATGCCGCCCTCGCCCCCTGGGAGAGGGCCGGGGTGAGGGTTCTCCCATTGGACCGCCGCCATCCCTGGCGGCTTAATAATAGCCGGCTGGAAGCCGGCGGTCCCTCATCTGGCGCGCCGCCACTACGCCAGGCTCAACAAATGCTTGCCCAACCGGACGGCATACCGCAGCAGATCATCCCGCAGATGGTCGGGCACAAACCGAATGCTCCTGTGCGTCTCGTAACAGAACGCGCCCGTATAGCCAATATCCCGCAGCCCGGCCACCACAGACCGCCAATCCACGTCGCCACAGTATGGCAGCATATGCCAATCCTTGACGCCGTCATTGTCCTGGATATGCGTGGCGACCAACCGCTTGCCCAACGCGCGGAGCGCCTGCCGCTGATCCAGCCGTTGCAGATGGGCGTGCCCCACGTCCCAGCAAATGCCGATGAGCGGATGGTTGAGCCGGTCTACCAGATCAATCAGTTCCGTGGGCACGCTGTAATACCTCCGGCGAGCGCCGGGCCGCGCAAGCGCATCGGAAACGTTCTCGATGGCGATGCCAATCCCCACCTCTTCCGCCGTCCGCAGCAGATCGCGGAAAAAGGCCAGGTTGCGCTGCATATTCTCCTCGTAATGGGCCTCGTCAAACGCGCCAGAGGCCGTCTCTGGCTCGAACACGATCCACGGCGCTCCCACCGCCGCCGCCCAGCGCAAGCTCTCATGGCTCATCTCGACCAACGGCTGCACCACCTGAGGATCGCCAAACTTGTCAAAGATGGGGCCGTGGGCCTGCACAAACCGTAACCCCAGTTCCTCCGCTCGCTTCCTCAAGCTCCGCGCATAGGCGTCCGAGTCCAACCGCCCCACCATGCGCTCTAGCATGGACCGATCATAGTCCACAAAGTTGAAATCCACTCCCTCGAACCCGGCCTCGGCGCAGCGCCGCAGCCCCTCCTCCAGCGAGACAGACATTTCTTTATCCCAAAAGACGTTCAGCGAAGTTGCCAGCAGCATGATCTACGATCTCCTTTGATGTGCCCCATCCTCATGGAATGGCGCGAGATTCGATGTTACTTTTTCTCACGATACTGCTTCGCCAGCCCTTCATACACAGGAACCAGGGCATGGTAGCTGGCCTGGAACAGCGCGTACAACTCCTCATAGCGGGCCACCGCCGTTGGCGCGGGTTCCTCGCCCTTCTCCACGGCGATCAAGCGGTCGGCCACCGTATAGTCGGGATACAGCCCAACCCCCACGCCCCCCGCGATGGCCGCCCCCAACGACGTGGCCTCCACCAGCAACCTGGGGCGGAGGATGGGCACATTCAACACATCGGCCAGGATTTGCCGCCATACGCGCGAGCGCGCCCCGCCACCGATCAGCCGCAGGGTCGTAACGCTCGCCCCCTGGTCTCGGAACGCGTCCAGGATCAGGCGCAGGTTGAACGCCACCCCTTCCATCACCGCCCGCGCCATTTCCGCGCGCCCGTGGGTCATGGCCAGCCCCACAAAGGCCGCCCGCGCCTTGGGATTCCAGTGTGGGCTGCGCTCGCCGATCAGGTACGGCAAAAAGAGCAGCCCTTGAGCGCCAGGCTCCACGTCAGAGGCCGCCGCATCCAACGCCCGATACAGCGATTCCTCCGCCGTGCCTCGCAGCACCCGCTCCAGCCAGTCATACGAGCCGCCCGCGCATTGCATCGTCCCCGTGGGAAAGACATACTCCGGGTCCAGGTGGGCAAAGGTAAACGTGCGCTGCTGCGGGTCGTGCAGCGGCTCGCGGCTGACGAACGAAATCCAGGAAGAAGACCCGACATAGTTGTAGGCATCCCCTGGCCGGACGACCCCCGCCCCCACCGTGGCGCAGCCGCCGTCCCCGCCGCCAATCACCACCGGCGTCCCCTCTGCCAGACCGGTGGCCTGCGCCGCCTGCTGCGTGACCGCCCCGACCACCGCCGCAGAAGGGTGCGCGGCGGGCAACAGGTCTGGCGCGATATCCAGCGCCTCCAGGATGGACGCGGGCCAATGGCGACCAGCCAGGTCGAACAGCAGCGTGCCCGAAGCGTCGGAATAGTCCGTTGCATATTCGCCCGTCAACCGATACACCATATAGTCCTTGGCCTGCAACACGCGGCGCATGCGAGCATAGATGTCCGGCTGATGCTCTCGCAGCCAGAGCATCTTGGGCGCGGTATAGTTGGCCCCTGCCCTATGCCCGGTGATGCGGTAGACCTCCTCTCGGCCCACCCGCTCGGCCAGCGCCTCCGCCTCTACATACGCCCGCTGGTCTGCCCAGATGATCGCGCTACGCAGCGGCTCCCCGTCGGCGTCCACCGGTAAGCAGCTCATCATCTCGCCCGAAAAGGCCACCACGGCAATGTCCTGCGCCCTGCACCCGGATTCCGAGAGCAACCGGGCGGTGGAAGCACAAAGGGCGCGCCACCAGTCCTGCGGGTTCTGCTCTGCCCATCCAGGGCGCGGGTAGTGCGTCTGGTATCCCACAAAGGCGCTACACAACAAGCGCCCCTCCGCGTCAAACAAGGAAGCTTTGTTGCCTGTTGTGCCCGTGTCGTGGGCCAGGATCAATTCCGCCATGCTCTCCCTCCGCTCCAGGGTTATGTCCCGCGCAAGCTTATTCCGCTTCCTTCCGCTCCTGCCACACAAAGGTATCTTGGTCAAACGTGTACAGCCAATAGGCATGGGGCGCTTCCGCCAGCGCAGGGGCGGCAGCAAACCAGGTCTGCCCCTGCTGGAACGGCGGCATCCCCTCATGATAGTGCCCACAGAGCACCAGCCGCACCAGCCCGCTGCCCACAATGGCCTCCTGCATAGCCTCCGCGTCGGGGTAGCAGTAGGGATAGCCCAGGTCGCCGGTGGGCCACGGCAAATAGTGCTGCACGTGTATCTGCGGCAGGGAGGACGCATCGCTCAGCGCCGCCACAAAACGCTCCCTTTCCTCCCCAACACGGTGGGGCACGTGCTCGCGGTCATCGTCGTCATGGAAACAGATCACCCGATAGCCCGCGCATACCAGATCGCAGGGCTGGCGGCCAAACACCCGCCGCACCGACCCGGCGTGGTCATGGTTCCCATACACTACCACATATGGCAGCCCCGTGTCATCCAGCATCCCGCGCAGCATGAGCAAATCCTGCTCGCCTAGCGCCAACATCTCTGGGTCGCTCAGGGCGTCCGACGGGTAATCCAGCAGATCGCCCGTCACCACGATCAGGTCGGGCGCTTGTTGTGCGAGTTGCTCCAACGCCTGCCCCATCACAGCGGGCATCCGCCGACTCTGGCGCGCGGCAAGCACAGACGTGCCCGGTAGATGGTGCCGCCAATGCATATCAGAAAAGTGCGCTATTTTCATCGCTGCGCGCCCCCGAATAGCGTCGTCACACAGCCCCGCGTCATGCCTCGTCGCCCTCCAACACAATATGCTCCGCGCTGACCGTCGCGTCTCGCTCGTCCGTCACCGTGAGGAAATAGACCAGTGGCCGCCGCTCAGGCAGTTCGCCAATCACCCGCCCGGCCTCGATGCGCGCAGGCACAGAACACCAGGCGCGCTGCTGCCAGGGGCCTGTATCGCTGGTATAGTGGATGGCGGCCCGTATCAGGGGCAAGGGAGCATTGACCTCCGCCGTCACCACTCGCCCCTCGCGCTGCATGGCGGAAAGCGTAGGCAGCGGCGTCCCCTGGCGCAAATGCTGATCCATAAAGATCGCGATTTCGTACGGTGCCCAGCCCGGCTCGTGCCCGTGCGACATATACACCTTGACACACAATGCCCGTGGGCCACGCGGCAGGCGATAGCTGCGCTGGTAGCTGTCCAGGGGATAGGCAAAGTCGTTGGTCCCATTCACCCACAGCATCGGCATTTGAGCGGCGGGCAAAAAGCGCGACGGGTCGAAATATTCGATCCATTGCTGCCGCTCGTTCGCGGGCATCTCGTTGAAAATGGGCAGCCACGCGCTGTTCTCGTGCAGATGGCCGCAGCCATACACGGGCGCGCACGCCTTCAGCCGGGGATCAAGCCCAGAGACGACGCACGTCAGATAGCCGCCCCAGGAAATGCCAGTCAGCCCGATACGATCCGGGTCCACTTCGGGCTGGGCCGCCAGGAAGGAAACGCCCCGAATGACAGCAGCCACCGCGTGGTAGGGCCAGGTCTCGGTGAGGCCCTCCTGCATCGTCTGGAAGATGTGCTCGTGATCCTGTTCCGGCCCGCCGTCGGGCAGGCGCTCGCCATCAATCCCGCGCCCGGTCAGGTCCATCGCCAGCGCCACATACCCCCGGCGCACCCACGCCATCACCCAGTCGGCAAAGGCCCGGCCGCCCCCACCATGCACCAGCACCATCGCGGGCAACCGACCCGAAGCCTGCCGGGGCACGCCATAGTAGGCAAAAACCCGCGTGGGCTTGCCGCCGTAAGGCTCGCCAGGATATGTCAGGCTACGCACCGCCCCCCAACGTTCCAGCCAGGTGGCTTCTGGCGCTTGTGTCAGCTCGCCCAACGGCCAGAGCCGGGCCGCCCGTTCGAATCTTGCGATGGCATCAGAGATGGCATCGGAGATGGCATCAGAATTGGCTTCCATCTTTATGTTAGCTCCTTCGTTGTATTCCGACGTTTGGGGACAAGATACCAGATGAAGCGATTTACTGCGGTAACTCGACGCGCCACCTCGTAGGCAGTTGAAACTGCACCAACATCTGCAAAGCCTGCCTTCGCAGGCTAGGGAGCCAGTCTCCGAAGGGCGACTGTGGTCCACGCAGGCAGGTGCGCCAGCAGGCTGGCGACGCAATCGGTTGCCGCGGTTTCAACCGCCCATCCTAATGGCTGTTACCGAACCATTTTGCTAAACCCATAGGAACGCCGCCCCGCCGTGCAATCATCTATACAAAGATACTAAAAGATGGGCCAGGCTGCAAGCAACAGCGCGCACCGGGGAAGGTATATCGTAGGCGTTGCCAGGATAGCGCAGGGGGCAAGCGGCGGGTCTGGGAAATGCAACAGGGAGGCCGTTCGGCCTCCCTGTTGCAGCTATCAGTATACAAACAACATCCCTACCATCCATCCATTCCTACTACCGGGTACGGGTTGGCGGCCATCACCGCGCCGCCAATCACCGTCACCCCCCTGTCAGGTCCCTCTCGCCATTGCGGCGAGCGTCTGCTCCGGTCTCGCCGAGGGCCGTTTTCCCCCCAAACTGCCAACCCCCGGCATTGAACCAGCTTTTATTCTGTATATCCCTGGACGCTACAACAAAGCGTCTGGTTCCAACCTGCGTGTTGATCATAGGCCCGTTGCTCACCCCAAGATCGCCATCTGCGCGCGCGATTACCGCACGCCCTCTTCCAACCGCAGGCGCTGCGCCCGGCGGACAACCCACACATGGGGACTCAGCAGCGTCTCCGTCGGCAACGGGTAAGGCTCTTCGCCTAGCGTGGGTGTTGGAGACACACTGCCCGGCGTGTCCGGCTTGGCATCTTCCGGCGTCGGGGATGTGTGGCCCGGCTTGTCCGGCTGACCTGGCCCTGGCGTCGGGGATATCCTGCCTGGCTTGTCCGGCTGACCTGGCCCCGGCGTCGGAGATATGTGGCCCGGCTTGTCCGGCTGACCTGGCCCCGGCGTCGGAGATATGTGGCCCGGTTTATCCGGCTTCTGGGTTGGTTCTGCCGTCGGTGTTGGCGACGGCAGCTCATCCTCTGGCGTTGGCGTCAGGAACTTTTTCGGGCCGCCGGGCGGATACGGCGTGCGCATCTTGCCCGGCGGAGTCCGCGTTTGCCCTGGCGGAACAATCGGCGCGTTGGGCGTGCGCGATAGCCCTGGCACAATATCCCGCGGCGTCGCAGTCAACCCCCATCGTGGCCCCATCCCTGGCTGCGTAGCGGTCAGCAATCGCCAGGGGCCGCCCGTTGTCGGCGTAGCGTCGGGATTGGCCGGTTCATCTGTCGGCGGCGGCACAGTCGGCGGGTCTGCCGGTGTGTCCGATGCCTCGACGGTTGGCTCTTCGGTTGGCTCCTCGACCTCAGGCGTTGGCGACGCTGGCGGCACGGTATCCACGGGCTGGGGCGTGTTCGTAGGCTGCACCACCGGAGCCTCTTCCTCGGTTGGCTCAGGGGGCAAGGTCTCTTCTGCTGGGCGGCGCGCCATCTCGGACGCTCGCACACGCACCTGGACGGCGGTCATCCCTTCCCCACTGATCTTGGCCCTGACATACACCACCGACCCGGCTTCCGGCCTGTCTTCCCCTGTCCACATTCCGGCAGGCACCTGGACAACCAACCCATCAATATTCGAGTGCGTTCCATCCATGCTCTGCAGTCTGCCCTCAAAGGCGATCTCGACTTCGCGCTGAAGCTCCTGAACGCGCCGCACCTCTTCCTTGCGCGTCAGCATGAGCCTTTGCAGGTACGCTTCGCGGGCAAACGGGTCCATCATGAACGTATACTGCACTTGCTCGGCGGCCCGCTTCACCGGATACAGGAAATCACCGGGCAGCGCCTCCGCCGACGCAGTGGCCGCCCCGCCAAACGTCATGGTGACAACTACTACAGCAACGGCAGTCACAGAAGCCCAGCGCCACACCGTAGATGAGCGGCGCTTGCGGCGGTCGAGCGTGCGCGCCCACACACCAGCGGCCAGAGCAGGCGAGGGTGCGCGTTTGGGCAGCGCGCCCAACACGCGATCTTGGAACTGGTACACTGCCAAGGCCCTGGCGCAGGCCCGGCAGCTTTCCACATGACGTTGTAGCGCCTCCCACTCTGCTGGACCCAGGTCCCTGTAGGTGGCAAGCAGCTGCTGATAATGCTCACAGCCTGTGTTACTCATTCTCCCCCAACACCTCGCGAAACTTGGCGCGCGCCCGGCACAGGCGCGTTTTGACCGCCCCCTCCGATATCCCCAACATGTCGGCAATCTCCCGCACGCTATAGCCCTGCACGCTGAACAATACCAGCGGAGCACGATAGTCGGGCGCAAGTTGATCCAGCCCCTGCTGTACCGCTTCCCTGTCACCCATTGTACTGGCCGGGTTGCTTCGCTCTGGCGTGGCTGCACGATCCTCCAGCAGAGGCAGCCACCGAATCAGCCGCTTTCTGCGCAGGTAATCATAGGCGGTGTTCGTAGCAATGCGATACAACCAGGCGCGCACATTCGCATCGTCCGGTAGGCGAGGCATTGCCCGATATGCTTTGACAAACGCATCCTGGGTCAATTCCTCGGCCTTGGACGGATCGCCTACCATCCGGTACAGGTAATTAAGGATGGCTGTCTGATGATCTGCAAAGAGCTGCTCGAACTCCTTGTCGATGTCTCTACGATGATTCGACGTCATAGATGCTCGCTGTGCCGGGTACCCGTTCTTATCTATTGTAACGAATGGGTGGTAAAATGGTTACAACACACGGCGCACTCGCGCGGATTCAGTAGAACAATCTCGCGAGGTAGCAGAACACTCGACCAGGCGTTGGGGGCTGCGGCCCCAGTCGGTGTTCACACACATTGGACCGCCGGCTTCCAGCCGGCATTATTGCAGGCCGCCAGGGATGCCTAATGGCGCTAACATTTGGTTGTCACGGCCAGCAGATTCGCCTCACCCCCCTCACCCCCGGCTCCTACGGAGCCGCACGGCTGAAAGCCGCACTCTCCCAGGGGGCGAGGGCGGCATGTATGCCGGTGGCATATTGCCGCGCTTACCGCCTTCTCCCCCCGGGAGAAGGCGGCAT
>JAAYXX010000552.1 GCA_012515695.1 Chloroflexota bacterium | reverse complement strand
CCCTCACCCCCGGCTGTACCCAGCCGCCCGGCATGCATGCCGCACTCTCCCAGGGGGCGAGGGCGGCATGTATGCCGGTGGCATATTGGCGCGCTTACCGCCTTCTCCCTTCGGGAGAAAGCGGCAGGTATGCCGATGCCCGAAGGGCGGATGAGGGCAACTCCGACTTTGCCCCAACACTTGACCCGCGAAATGTTAGTGCCATTGGCCAAGGATGGCGGCGGTCCAATACCTCGCCACCGGCTCCGGTCTACTGATCGGAGGCCGGGGGGTCTGGCGATGGTGAAATGAACTATCTGCCGGGCTGCTTTTGACCAATCTGGCGGAGTAGCTAGAATGTGGGATACGCTTCGGCGCGACAGGTGGGCCGGACCTGTCGGCAATCGCCAGACGTTGCTTGAACCCCGCAGGACACCTTTTCGCAGGTCCGCCGAAAAGCCGCGCCCAAACGCGGTTGCCGACTGACACGCGCCCTTGCCTCTGCCTGCGTTCTCGCATAGGGCGTTGCAGCATCCTCGTGTGTTGAGAGCTATCCACGACTTGGCTCGCCGGTGGGCCGGGGTGGACGTTTTTTGCGTCCTTAACCTGGCGGGTTGAACACAACGCACTACATCTTTGCGAAAGAGACGACATGCCGAATTCACAGCCTGAACAGCTCAAGTGCCAAACCCTCACCTACGTCGAGAACATGCGTTTGCCGTGCGCGCCCTATGGACGCTATCTCTATGCTGCTGGTATGCCCATCCCGGTGCTATACGCTTCTGCCTATGCCGCGATGACCCGCCATCTGTACGGCGACCTGCAAGGACTGGAAGAGCGCGAGCGCCGGGAGTGGATCGGCTACCTGCAATCTCACCAGGATGAGGACGGGCTGTTTCGCGACGCGGCCATACACAACCAGCAGATGTTCGAAGGGGATCCCGAGTGGTGCGGACGGCGTCATCTCTCCTGTTATGTGGTGGCGGCCCTGGCATGTCTGGGGGTGGTTGCGGAAAAGCCTCAGCGATGGCTGGACCCCTTTTGCGAACCGGGGGGCATGGAGGGGTGGCTGGAGAGCCGGGATTGGGCGGAGCAGCCCGACATCGTCGGCAACGAAGTATTGAATGTCGGCGCGCTGCTGCAATATGCCCGCGATTTCCAGTGTCATCCCCACGCGGGGGATACGATGCGGCGGCTGCTGGCATGGCTGAACGACCACTATCTGGACGCGGAGACGGGGCTGTGGGGCGGCCTGGATAATCGCGAGCCGCTCAACCTTGCGCGCTCGGTACATGCGGCAAGTCGCCTCTGGTCGCTGTATTTTCACGATCACCAGCCCATTCCCTACATGGAGCGGGCGATAGATACTCTGTTGCGGATGCAGAACCCACGCGGGGGCTTTGGCTGGGGGATGTATAACCAGGAGAACCCCTGGAACAGCAGCGCGATAGAGGACATGGACGCCATTGACCCGCTGGCGCGCATGTCTACGCTGACCGAATATCGGCGCGAGGACGTACACATGGCGCTGGCGCGGGCGTTACCGTGGGTGCTGGTGAACCAGAACGAGGATGATGGCGGGTTTGTCTTTATGCGGGACGTCTGCTTTTCGTATGGTCACGAGTTGATGATGTCGGAGGCGGATGTCTCGGCCATGCTGCCTACCTGGCTCCGGACGCAGTCGCTGGCTGTAATGGCCCAGGTGTTGCCCGATTCGGTAGTGGGCGCTATCCCCTGGCAGTTCTGCGAGTGCCCGGGCGTGCAGTTCTGGCGCGGAGGGCGCTAGGCCACACCAACCTATGCATTGATAGGAGGAATTTCATGAACGGACGCGAGCGCGAGTTGGCTGCCATTCGGCACGAGATCCCTGACCGTATTCCAACGGATGCTATCGCTGTGGAGAACCAGGCCGCGATTGCCGCCCACCTGGGCATTGACGAGCAGGCAGTGCTTCCGCGTCTGGGGCTGGATGGGCGCATCGTGTCGGCGGGATATGTCGGGGAGATGCCCGAGCCGCGAGATGGCAGCCGTTTACCGGCTGGCGTCCCACTAAGCGAATGGGGCACGCCGAACACCGGCGACTATGGCACAGCGCGAACCTATCCGCTGGCCCACGCGCAAAGCGTAGCCGAGATCGAGCGCTACCCGTGGCCCGACGTGGCCGCCTATGATTACGAGGGGGCGGCAGCCGTGGCGCGCGCGCTCGACGCGGAATATGCGGTGCGCGGGCCATATTGGCGGCCCCTGTTCTGCCAGGTGTGCGATCTGGTGGGCATGGAGCAGGCGATGATCCTGATGGCGCTGGAACCGACGCTTTTCGAGGCCATATTGGAGATGGTGTACAGCCAAACGCTGGCCTTTTGCGAGCGGCTGTTGGCGGCTTGCGGCCCAGCGATGCCCATCCTGTGCCTGGGGGATGATTTTGCCACTCAGCGCGGAATGATGATCTCGCCGGAGCAGTGGCGCAGGTTCCTCAAACCTCGCTTTGCCCGGCTGTTCGCCCTGGGCAAGGAAGCGGGCAAGTTTGTGTGGTTCCACTCCTGTGGGGATATTACCGCCATCCTGCCCGATCTGATAGACATTGGCATGGACGTGTGGGAGACGGTGCAACTGCACGCCTTGCCGGTTTCGCCGGAATGGCTCAAGCGCGAGTATGGCCGCCACCTGACCTTTTTCGGGGCTGTCAGCACACAACGCCTGCCCTTTGTGGGGGCGGCGGACGTGCGCGCCGAGGTGCGCGCTCGCATCGAGGTTCTGGGGGAAGGCGGGGGGTACATCTGCGGCCCGGACCATCACAT
>JAAYXX010000551.1 GCA_012515695.1 Chloroflexota bacterium | reverse complement strand
CGCGTTAGTGGCGTGCATGCACAAGTTGTTAATCATCCTGAACGCCATGCTCAAAAACGAAACGCCCTGGCGCTGCCCATCGGCTACTTGACAATCAAGACAGTTGCTCACCCCGGCCCTCTCCCAAGGGGCGAGGGCGGCATGTATGCCGGTGGCATATTGCCGCGCTTGCCGCCTTCTCCCTCTGGGAGAAAGCGGCAGGTATGCCGATGCCCGAAGGGCGGATGAGGGTGACTCCGATTTTTCCCCAGCATTTGATCAGCGAAAAGTTAGTGCCATTGGCCAAGGATGGCGGCGGTCCAATTTCCACCGCCTGGGACTGAATGTCCCAGGCGGAGCAGTTGCCAAACTATTTTCTCAACCTTCATCAACCGCCCATCTTGATAGCTGTTACCCAACTATTTTGCTAAAATTCATAACGGGTGCCGCCAGGCCCAACAGCGTCCGTCAGCTTCCCAATACCTCCGCCGGGACCTTTTTGTCCAGGTCGAACCAGCGAATGGGGTTGTCTCGCAGCAACCAGGTGCCGATCTCCACGGCCCGCTCGACGGTCAATTCGCCGTCGTCCACCTTTTCCGCCAACACGCGGGCAATGTTCTCCCGGGCCATCATCGCGTGGCCGTAACTCCCCTCGACAAAGATGAAATCTCCGCCAAAGCCGTGAATCTTGTTGGCCGGGACGGTGTCCAGGTAATCATGCAACGCCCGCCGCCCCGCCGCCGGGTTGATGATCCACATCCAGCAAAAGTCAATAGCCACGTTGGGGAAATTCTTGGCTAGGGTAGCCAGTTCCTCCTGGTATGGGTAACTGATGTGGTAGATATCAAAGCGCACGTCGGGGTACTTGAAGAACAGATTGCTGAGCAGGGCCGCCCGCGAGTTGCGGATGGTGTTGCCGTTGCCCTCCTGCAAGCCCGTGTGGAACTTGACCACGAGGTTGTGCCGCGCACACAGTTGCAGGGAAAAGTGCATGAGATAATCCTGCAACGCCCGCAATTCCTCCATCGAGGGCAGGCTCACGTTCCGCTCCCAGCCGGCGTTCAGCGCCCGGTTAAAGATAGGCTCTACCTCGCTGCGCGCGCGATCCTCGAATATCAGCGGCCGGAGATAGGCCAGCCCATACTTGAGCGCGCTGGCCTGCGCGGCATAGGCGTCAAAGCGCTCGGCGATCACCTCCAGATAATCGTCCAGGTTGCGGATGCGCCGCCCCCACCGCTCTGCCCAGCCCGGATCGCCCACATCCATATAGTCCGAGAGCATATCCTGGATGAACAGGGTCGTGTCGTATTCCGGGGTCCACATACGCGGCAGCGGCCCGCAACGTCCCAACCGGTTCCATAGCGCCACGGCAATGCCCGCCCGATCGAACACCTCCCGATAAAAGCCGGGGCGCCGGTTGGCGGCCATCTGCTCTGACAGCGGCGTGACGGTGCGCTCGTTCAACTCCTCGATGCCGTAGAGGTCGCGCAGAGCCACCCGCAGACAGCGCCCATAGCCGGTATCCTGCATATAGTGCCAGTAAGGGGCCATCAGCCGCCATTTTTCCACGGGAGACATGCGCTCGTCGGTCTCGATGCGGGCCATGTCCTCAGGCGGACACCCCGCCGAGATCACGTCACAGTTGGCATAGTGGACAAACAGCCGCCCAAAATCCACATGCTGCGCGGCAAACTCGGCCTCGCTGTCCAGGTGCTCATGGGTATCAATCAGGCGCACCTGGTCGAGGGCGCTGCGTATCTCGCGTTCCAGCGGTAGGTTGCGTGTCATGAAATCCTCCAAGATGGCGCGGAATGTGCAAACAGCATACGCGAAAAAAGCATTGCCTGGTCGCCTGGCGTCCATGCGACGGCTAGAGATAAAGCGCTTGGCGTCGCGACGCTCGAATTGCGCGGGGCGGCGCGCTATTTGGATATCGACTAGACGCGCCAGCCGCGCAACTCGGCTTCCCAGGCACCCACCATCGCCGCGAACATGCGCTCGCCCAGCTCGGCGGTCCCTTCGGCGCTGGGGTTCTCTGGGCGAGTGCAAAACCAGGGCAATCCCCCCGCTTGCAGACGATCCATCTCTACCAGATCGGGCCGGGCGGCCAGCAGGTAGGAGGTCTCGTATAGTCCGGCGTGGTCACCCCCGGCCACCTCGCGAGCGGCGGGCAGGATGGTCGGCGCGACCCGAATATGCCCAAAAGCGCCCGGTAACGCCTCAGGGGGCAGCTCTCCCCACCAGCCCAGGCCGTGCTGCTCGCGGGGCCGCTCCATGCTCAATTCGGCGGCCGCCTTGCGAAAAGCCAGTGCCAGCGGGCCGTCCATCCCCTGGTGATGAATGATGACGGCAATCCGCTGGAAACCCAGGTCCAGGAATGCGCGCAGGACGCTTTTGACATAGGCTTCGAATGCGCCGTTGTCAATGTCTATCGTGCCCTTGTCTGGCCCGCTAACCGCATAGCCCGTGGCCCCGTACTCGAACGAAGGGGCAATAACCAGGTCAACGCGCTCGTCCAGGCGTTTACATAATTCTTCAGCGATATATGTATCATTGCCCAGGGCCATATGCGGGCCGTGATACTCGATACACCCGGCGGGCACGAGCAACGGCAGGCCCCTCGCCACGGCATCTGCGAGTTGATAAGGTCGCATTTCCTTGAGGTACATGCGTCACCTCCGATCATAGCAACTCAACAGCTCACACCAATCAGCCTTTCAGGCGCGCAGGCTCGCGCATGGGTCCTACGGGCGCTCGTATGGCGCGCCTACCGGCTCACATCAATCAGTATCTTGGCAAAAGCGGCGGGGTTCGCGTCCCAATCGTGGAAAGCCTGGGCTGCCTCCGCAAAGGGATACACCCGCGAAATCAGGTCGGTAAAGGGGCGCTGGCGCTGCTCCAACATACGAATCACCGCGGGCAACTCGCGCAGCGCGTTGCGCGACCCCATGATATCCAGCTCTTTGCGGACGAAATCCTTGGTGTCATAGCTCACCTCTTTTTTCGAGTAACCAATATAGGTCACTCGTCCGGCAAAGCAGACCGCCTCGACGGCCAGCCGGTAGGTAGCGGGCAGGCCCACCGCCTCGATAGCTACGCTCACCCCTTCCCCATCGGTGAGTTGGCGAATCTCCTCCAGCGCGTCCACCCTGGCCGAGTTGATGACATGGGTCGCGCCGAATGCGCGCGCGCTCGCCAGCTTGCGCTCGTCCACGTCCGAGACAATTACCGTGGCCCCCTTGCGCTCGGCGGCGGCAATGGCACCAATGCCCACGGTTCCCGCGCCGATCACCAATACGGTGTCCATTTCGGTGATGCGCGCGCGGTTGGAGGCATGATAGCCCACGCTCAACGGCTCCACCAACGCCAACTCTTCCGGCGTCAGGATCGCGCTGGTGTATAGCTTGGTGTAGGGGATGGCAAAGCGGCGGGTCAATGCGCCATCGCGCTGGACGCCCAGCGTCTCGTTGAACTCGCAGCAGTTAAAGCGCCCCTGACGGCAGGCGGGGCACAGCCCGCAATGCGAATAGGGCGACACGGTGACGCGCGCTCCGATGGCGATGCGCTCCGGCACACCCTCCCCCTTGGACAACACCGTGCCGCTCACCTCGTGGCCGGGAATGCGCGGGTAGGTGACCATCGGGTTGAGGCCCCGATAGGTGTTCAGGTCGCTGCCACACAGGCCAATATAATGCACCTCGACCAGCACATCCTCCGACCCCAGAGTGGGTTCGGGAATATCAATCAACTCGCTCTGAAAAGGCGCAGTCAGGGTCCAGGCGTGCATATATTATCCCTCCACAAGCTGGTAAATCGCGTTGCCAATTCAGCTATTGCGCGTCAATCCTCATGACCTTTTCTCCACCGCGCCCGGCTCGTAATTCTCCGGGCGGCCTTCCTGCCAGCAAATATCCTTCACAGGGGCCAGGATGGCCTGCACCCCGGCCAGGATGGTCGGATCGGGTTCCACGCCCACCGAGCGAATGTTGCGCTCTACGTGGGCCACCTTGCTCATGCCCACCAGGGTCACGGCGACATACGAGTGCTGCAAGGCGAACTGCATCGCCAGGTCAGCCAGGTCTACGCCTCGCTGGCGGCAATAGGCGGCGGCTTGCTCGGCGGCGGCCACCACCCGCCGGGGCGCGGGGTGCCACTCGGGCGCGCCTTTGTCGGTCAGTACGCGCATATGCAGGGGGGAAGCGTTAATCAGGCCAATGCCCCGCCGCCGGGCAAGCGGCGTCAGCACGTCGTCCAGCGTGGTATCCAGTAGGTTATAGCGGCAATAAGAGAGGATGGTGTCCACGTCCACCGCCTGGGCCACGTCGCGCAGCATCTGCAGAGGATACCCAGTGATCCCCACAAAGCGCACCTTGCCCGCCTCTTTCAGGCGCAACATGGCGGGCAGCGTCTCCTCGATGATCTGCTGCTTGTGGCCGAACTCGATGTCGTGCACCTGGAACAGGTCAATATAGTCGGTTTGCAGCCGTCGTAAGCTCTCATCCACCGAACGGGTGATGCGCTCGGCGCTGAAATCAAATCCGTCGGGGAGGGCCGCGTCATAGCGCCCGGCCTTGGTCGCCAGGATAACCTTGTGCCGATAGCCCACCAGGGCCTCACCGAGCCGGGTTTCGGCCAGCGTGCGCCCATAGTAGGGGGACACGTCGAAATAGTTGATCCCCTGGTCGATGGCAGCATGTACAGCGCGCACTCCCTCGGCCACGTCGGCGGGGCCGAACTCGTTGCCCAACGGGGAAGCCCCATACCCCACAACGGAAACCTGCAACCCGGTTTTGCCCAACGTCTTCCAGATCATACGGCCAGCCACCTCCCCTGTATATGCGCCATCCGGCGTTGTCTCGACGAGCGCGCCCACCTGCAAACAGATGGGCGCGCTCTGTCGTTTGCCCTTATTCCTCGTCCTTTACCAGGTTGTCATTGATGTAATCCCAAACGAATTCCATCCCCAGGCCGGGCTTGGTGGTCAGAATCACGTTGCCATCATCGTCCAGCGGGTCGGGAATTGCCTTGAGATAGGGCGGCGGCGTCTCGTAATCCACGTCGGGACGCAACAGGCCGCGCTCGAAATACTCGCAGGTGAACTCGGGCATGGCGCCCAAGATGTGGCTGTTGGTCCAGTGGCCGCCGTGCATTTCGCACTTGATGCCAAACGCCTGGCAAAGCGAGGCGTGCTTGTAGCAGCCGGTAATGCCGCCATAGCCCACGTCAATGCGCGACATATCCGAGCCGCCCTGCAACACCCATTCTGCGCGGGCAAACATGCCGCCCGGCACGTGCTCCGGCGAGCAGATGGCAATGTCCAACTCGCGGCACAGGCGGCGGTACGGTTCGAGGCGGGTTTCGATCATCGGGTGCTCTAGCCAGTAAAAGTTGAGCTTTTCCAGCTCGCGCCCTACCCACACGGACTGCTCGTAAGTATATACGCCAAAGGGGTCCAACATGAGCACCATGTCATCGCCCACGGCCTCGCGCACGGCGCGGCAGACCTCAATGTCCTTTTCCGGGAAGCCGGGCAGTTGGGGGCCGTATTCCCACTTGTACGGGTCGAAATATATATAGGCGTGGACCTTGTAGGCTTTGTACCCCTGCTTCTTGCACTCCAGGGCTTGCTTGACGTATGCGTCGGGCTTGCCCATGTTGGGGGCGCTGCTGGCATACGCCTTGATCTTGTCGCGGCAGCCGCCTAACAGCTTGTGGACGGGCAGCCCCACCATGCGCCCGTACAGGTCCCACAGCGTGCAGTCAATAAAGCCCGCCAGTCCCTCGCTGATTCCCGGATGCTGATCCATCCAATGCCAGAGCTTTTCGCGGTCGAGCGGGTTCTCGCCCACCAGCAGCGGCTTGACCACATGGTCCATGATAGCTTGATTGCCGCCGATGTTGTACCCCTCAACGCCCTCGTCGGTCATGATCTTGGTGATGCTGGTCACCGAGTCGTGCTCCTCGCCAAAGCGGTAATAGCCCCACCTTGTCGGGTAGCCGTCACTTTTGGTGCGGAACCGAATGACCTGAATATCCGTGATCTTCATCAGTGGACCCCCTTTGATTGGTAGCAAGCAGTACGATGCGAGGGGAGCATACTCGCAAGCGACAGGCGCGTCAATGCGCGCAAAGCCGATATCCGGCGGTTGTAAGATCTAAATATCTCGGTAACCCGACGTGCCATCCCGTAGGCAGTTGAAACTGCACCAACCGTTGCAAAGCCGCCCTTCGGCGGCTGGGAAACGAGTCCACGAAGGTGGGCGCGCCATGCATGGCGGCGCCAGCAAGCTGGCGATGCAGAGGTTGCCGCGGTTTCAACCGCCCATCCTAACGGCTGTTGCCGAACTATTTTGTTAGATCTCATCAACTGCCCATATAGGCAGTTGAAACTGCACCAACCGTTGCAAAGCCGCCCTTCGGCGGCTGGGAAACGAGTCCACGAAGGTGGACGCGCCAGCAAGCTGGCGATGCAGAGGTTGCCGCGGTTTCAACCGCCCATCCTAACGGCTGTTGCCGAACTATTTTGTTAAATCTCATCAACTGCCCATATAGGCATATCTGACGTATAATCCATCGGCAAACTCTTGAAAGGGGGCATCATCATGCGCCGATTGATGCTGGATAACGACGGATCCAACTTTTTCGGGCAGTCCATGACCGAGGATATCGAAGGCTCTATTGCCGAGGCGGTGCGCGAGTGCGCGCCAAATGTGACCACCTACCTGCTGTGCGCGGGCGCGGGCCGCTACTACTTTCCCACGCAGGTGGCCGACGTGGTCATCCCCACCACCACCATGTCATCCTACAACATATTGATCGCTGCGTATGCGCGCGGCGAGGACCCCTTTGGGATGTTCTTGCGCGCCCTGAAAGCGGCAGGCAAGGAAACTCTGGTGACCTTTCGCATGAACGACGTGCACAACCCCGACGACCCTAGCGGCTGGAACACGTCCACCTTCAGGAAGAACCATCCGGACTATATCGTAGACCCCGAGGGCGCGCGCACCAAAACGGGCGGATGGATGGCCTACTGCATGGATTACAGCCGCGAGCCGGTGCAGGCGTTCTACCTGGCGGTCATTCGCGAGGTGATCGAGCGGTATGGCGACGTGATTGACGGCATTCAACTCGACTGGATGCGCTTTCCGCGCCATCTGTCGGGCACGCCGGAAGAGGTGTGGGCCAAACGGGAGGCTCTGACCGGCTTTACAGCGCGCGTGCGTGAGGCGCTTGACGCGGCGACGGTTGCGTCCGGCAAGCGGCTGCTGCTCAGCGCGCGCGTGCCCACCACGCCCGCCGGTTGCCGCGCCCTGGGCATGGATATCGGCGAGTGGGGGCGGCGCGAGCTGCTCGACATGCTGGTGCTGTGCCCCTTCCTCACCACGGAATGGCATATGCCGGTGGGGGATTTCCGCGCCCTGATGGGCCAGGCAGCGCCGCCCATCTACGCAGGGTTTGATTTCGGCTTTGGGCAGCAGACCCACTTCCCTGAATCGCTGCGGGGCATTTGCAGCAACCTGTGCGACTGCGGGGCGGACGGCATTTACCTGTTCAATTTCCCCTGCTGGATCGAGTACATGGCTGCGCGCCCCTATCACTGGCTGGCGGGGCTGGAAGACCCACGCACCGCCGCCACCAGGCCGCTGCTGCTGGCCGTGGACCACACGCGCCATCGCGTCGCTGGCGTGGATCAGGTGGGGCAACTTCCCGCCACCCTGGAGATGGACAAACCGCTGGAATTGACCATCTATGTACCTCAAGCGGCGCTGCCTGCCTGGCGGGGGCTGCTGCTCGTGCATAGCCACGGCGATATTGCGCTGGCGGTGAACGGGCAGCCGGGGACCGCACTCGCCCCCCGACGCTCGGAGCTATTCGCCGAGTTTATCCCCACCGGTACCGGGGCCAACGCGCGCCCCGCGCCCGCCGACTGCCGCACCTTTGCCATTGATCCGGCCTGGTTGCAGCCGGGCCTCAACCGCCTCACGCTGACCAACGCGACACCCGGGCCGCTGGTGATCGAGCGGGTAAATCTGGGGCTGTGGTAAGCTTACGACCAATATTCAAGGGCGGACAGGGAGTTACAACCCGTCCGCCCTTGAACCCTCCACTGGCGGGGAGACCAGCCGGTCTGCCCAATGCGTGGCGGCATATTCCTGCAACAGTTCCACGAATTTGCGCGCTGCCGGGGAGAGATAGCCCGTTCGGCGCTGGATGAGACCGATGGCGCGCGGGGGCAGCCAGCTCAAGCGGGTCACGTGCAGGCTACCCGCGACAATCTCGCGCTCGGCGGCAAACCGGGGGATAATCGCGATGCCCAGATCAATCTCCACATAGCGTTTGATCACCTCCACGCTGCCCAACTCGATCACGACCCTGGGGGCCAGCCCGGCGTCCTCGAACAGCCGATCCAGCAGCGCCCGGCTGCTGCCCCTGTCCAGCAGCAGCAAAGGATACGCCGCCAACTGCTCCAGCCCCAGGTCGGGCTGCGCGCATAGCGCATGGCCCGGCGCGCAGGCCAGCACGTCTTCGCGCCAGAGCAGGGGCCGGGCCTGCACAGCCCCTTGCTCCAGGGGCAACGTTACCAGACCGAAATCCACCTCGCCATCGGCTACCATCGCGGCCACCTGCGTCGAGCAACTATTGGTCAGCCGTAACTCAACGCCGGGGAACCGCTCGCGGTAGACGCGCACCACGTCGGGGAGCAGGTACAGCGCATAGCTGTCGTTGGTCCCGATAGACAGCCGCCCTCGCTCCACCCCTCGCAGCGCCGCAATCTCTTCTTCCGCCTGCTCCAACAAACCCAGCATCTGCTCGGCCCGCCGCAACAAGATGTCCCCGGCGGGCGTGAGCAACAATCCCCCACCCCGCCGCTCGAATAGCGGCTCGCCCACCGCCGCCTCCAGCGCCTTGACCTGCAAACTGAGGGCGGGCTGTGTGAGATATAGTGCCTCCGCTGCGCGGGTAAAGCTGCCGGTCTTGGCCACCATCAAAAAGCCCCGCAATTGGTTCAGTTCCATGATACCTCATTAACTATGCTTATGTGTCTGATAAGAAACATAATATAGATTTATTGACCAGGACATTGTATGCTAACTCGTGGTGGCGTTCAACTGGCGGGGGTGTTCCTGCGCTGGGACGCGCCGCTGCGAGAGCGTCGCTGCGAGCGCGGGCTAACTGGCGGCCTATCTCGCAATAGTGCCTGGCCCATTCCGCACGCGGGGGCCAGAAGGGAGGTCACCATGTCTGTTACAGCGATTGTCGGGGCAAACTGGGGAGACGAGGGCAAAGGCAAGGCCACGGACTATATGGCCGCCGAAGCCGATGTGGTCGTACGCTTTCAGGGGGGCGCCAACGCGGGGCACACGGTCATCAACGAGCACGGCAAGTTCGTGCTGCACCTGCTCCCCTCGGGGGTGTTCTATCCTCACATCATCAATATCCTGGGGCCGGGCGTCGCGCTGAACATCGCCGCGTTCCTCCGCGAGCGAGAAGGGTTGCTCGAGCGCGGCTTGCCCGAGCCAACGCTACGCATCTCTAGTAGGGCGCAAGTGCTGCTCCCGCTTCATATGCTGATGGACGCCTACGAGGAGCAGCGCCGGGGGGCGCAGCAATTCGGCTCGACCAAACAGGGGATCGCCCCCTTTTACGCAGACAAGTACGCCAAGGTGGGCGTGCAGGTGGCCGACCTGTACGACGAACGCCGTTTGCGCGAGCGGCTGGCCGCGTCGTTGGCTACCAAGAATATGCTGTTCGAGCACCTGTACCGCCAGCCGCCCATTGATCTGGAGCAGACCGTCGCCCTGCTCCTGGAAGATGGCGAGCGCATCCGGCCCTTTGTGTGCGATACCACCGCGCTACTGCACACCGCCCTGCAGGAGGGGCGGCGCGTGCTGGTCGAAGGGCAACTGGGCGCGCTGCGCGACCCGGATCACGGCATCTATCCCTACTCGACGTCGTCTTCTCCCCTGGCGGGATATGCGCCCGTGGGGGCAGGAGTGCCGCCCTATAGCATCACGCGGATCGTGGCTGTCGCCAAAGCCTACTCCACCTGCGTGGGCGCGGGGCCATTTGTGACCGAGCTATTCGGCCCACAGGGAGACGAGTTGCGCCAAAGGGGCGGCGATGCGGGCGAGTATGGTGCGACGACGGGCCGCCCCCGGCGCGTGGGCTGGTTCGACGCCGTAGCGACGCGTTATGGCTGCCGCGTGCAGGGCGCAACAGAGGTGGCCCTCTCGCTGCTGGATGTGCTGGGCTATCTGGACGAGATTCCGCTCTGCGTGGCGTACGAGATTGACGGCGAGGCGACGCCGGATTTCCCCGACTCTCCGGCGCTAGAGCGGGCCAGGCCGGTTTATGAGCGGTGGCCGGGCTGGCGGGCCGATATTTCGGGCGTGCGCCGTTTCGAGGCGCTGCCCATCGAGGCCCAGCGATATGTGCGACGCATCGAGGAGTTGATCCAGGTTCCCATCACGCTGCTTTCCGTGGGGCCACAGCGCGAAGCGATGATCGTGCGCTAGGGCCGCATAGTTCGGTAGCAGCCATTAGGATGGGCGGTTGAAACCGCGGCAACCGTTGCGTCGCCATGCATGGCGCACCTGCCTTCGCAGGTTCGCTTCCCAGCCGCCGAAGGGCGGCGCGCCAACTTGTTGGCGATGCAATTGGTTGGTGCAGTTTTAACTGCCGATGGCGAGCGAGATATAAGCCCACAGGGCAAGGGAGCTTGGGAGCGTCGCTCTATCCAGATTGACGCTTTGTGAGAATCGTGATAGAATAGGGTCCACTAAAAGACGATGAACAGGAGGAGTAGGCACCAGCGAGCTGGTAGAGAAGAGGGGTCACCGGCTGCAAGCCCCTCGCAGCGGACAGTGCCGAAGGTCGCCTGGGAGTCGGTGGGCTGAAGCAACAGTAGGCCCATCCGGTAGCGCCCGTTATAGCGCCTAGAGTGTGGTGGTGTGCGCGCCAGCCCGAGCCGGACGCGCGCGGGCCGCCAAAGTGGAGTGGTACCGCGGAAGGAACTCCTTTCGTCTCCATGAGACAATTGTCTTGTGGAAATGAAAGGAGTTTTTGTTTTGTCTCAACCGTCCGGGGAGCAGACGCGATGAGCGACCAGAGCCACAACCGACACCCGTTATGCGACCAGCCGTCACGCTGGCAGCGTTGCCGCTGCCACCTGGCCGGACAAGGGAGGGGTTTCCCGTGGAGGGCGGGCCTGCCTTCCACGGCCTTGGTTGCTACCCTGCCCCGGTACGACGGATCGCTTTTGATGCTACGAAACAAGCCATGCTAGAGGATGGAGGAAAAGCAAAATGATCAATACACCCCCTTTGCCCGAGGAAATGGGCAAGGTGTATGACGCTCAGGCGATAGAACAAGCTCTATATGACTGGTGGGAAGCGCAGGGATACTTTCAACCCAAAATTGACCCCGACCAGGAGCCGTTTGTCATCTCGATGCCGCCGCCCAACGTGACCGGCGCGTTGCATCTGGGGCACGCCATCACCGCTGCGGTAGAAGACGCCCTGATTCGCTACTACCGGCTGACGGGCCGCCCCACGCTGTGGGTTCCCGGCTCGGATCACGCCGGTATCGCCACGCAGAACGTGGTAGAGCGCGAACTTGCCAAGGAGGGCATCACCCGCCACGATCTGGGCCGCGAAAAGTTTGTGGAACGCGTCTGGGAGTGGAAAAAGGTCTTTCACGAGCGCATCACCAACCAGCACCGGCGGCTGGGCGTGTCGTGCGACTGGACCCGCGAGCGGTTTACCCTGGATGAGGGGCTGTCGCGGGCCGTGCGCGAGGCGTTTGTGCGGCTATACGAGCGCGGCCTGATCTACCGGGGCGCTTATCTGGTGAACTGGTGTCCCCGCTGCGGCACAGCCATCTCGGACCTGGAGGTGGAACACGAGGAGCAGGATACCAGCCTGTGGTTCGTGCGCTATTGGACGGAGGACAGGCAGCGCTACATCACCGTGGCGACCACGCGCCCGGAGACCATCCTGGGCGATACAGCCGTAGCGGTGCATCCAGAGGACGAGCGCTTCAAGGACATGATAGGGGCCAAGGTGCGCGTGCCGTTTGTGGACCGCCTCGTGCCGATTATCGCCGACGAGGCGGTGGACCCGTCCTTTGGCACAGGCGCGGTCAAGGTGACGCCCGCCCACGACCCCACCGACTATGAAATGGGCCAGCGCCATCATCTGCCCATGATCAACGTCATGAACGACGACATGACCATGAACGCCAACGCCGGGCCGTACGAGGGGCAGGACCGCTTTGAATGCCGCAAGAACATCGTCCAAGACCTGCAAGAGATGGGCGACCTGGTCAAGATCGAGCCGTACCATCACTCGGTGGGGGTGTGCCAGCGTTGCGACACCATCGTGGAGCCGCGCATCTCTACCCAGTGGTTCGTGCGTATGAAGCCCCTGGCCGAACCGGCCCTGGAGGCGGTGCGCGATGGGCGCATTCGCATCGTGCCAGAGCGCTTTGCCAAGGTGTATTACGAGTGGATGGAAAACATCCGCGACTGGTGCATCTCCCGGCAGCTTTGGTGGGGGCATCGCATTCCGGTGTGGTATTGCGAGAATTGCGACGCCGAGGTTTGCAGCCGCACGGATGTCACCGAATGCCCGGAGTGTGGCGGGCCGGTGCATCAGGATGAGGACGTGCTAGACACCTGGTTCTCGTCGGCGTTGTGGCCCTTCTCGACGCTGGGCTGGCCCGAAGAGACGGAGGACCTGGCCTATTTCTACCCGACCTCGGTGATGGAAACGGGCTATGACATCCTGTTCTTCTGGGTGGCGCGCATGATCATGATGGGCCTGGAAATGACGGGCGAAGCGCCCTTCCACACGGTCTATTTGCACGGGTTGATCCGCAACGAGGAGGGCAAAAAGATCAGCAAATCTATGCCCGATGCGTGGCGCTATGACCCACTGTACATGATCGACGAATATGGGCAGGACGCGCTGCGCTTTACCCTGTTGACTGGCTCGACGCCGGGCAACGACATGAAGCTGTCGCCCGCGCGCGTGGAATCAAACCGCAACTTTGCCAACAAAATATGGCAGGCCGCCCGGTTCGTGCTGGGCAATCTGGAGGATCGCGCCGCCGAGTTCGTCCCGCCCAAGACGCTGGACCCCAGCGCCGAGATGGACCTGGCCGATCGCTGGATTCTGAGCCGCTACCACGGGCTGGTGGCCGAAGTGCGGCGGCTGATCGAGTCGTTCCAACTGGGTGAGGCGGGCCGCCAGCTTTACGAGTTCCTGTGGGGCGAGTTCTGCGACTGGTATATCGAGATGACCAAGGTGCGCCTGCGCGACGCCGATCAGGCGGAGGCGGATATGGCTCGCCGGGTGCTGGTGTATGTGCTGCAAGGCAGCCTGCACCTGCTGCACCCCTATATGCCGTTTACCACCGAGGCCATCTGGCAATACCTGCCCCACCAGGGCGAGGCGCTGATCGTGTCGCGGTTGCCAGAGGCCGGGGCGGTGGACGCCGAAGCGGAAGAGCAGATGGGCGGGATCATGGAGCTGATTCGCGCCATCCGCAACGCCCGCTCCGAGTACGACGTGGAGCCAGCCCGCCGCATCGCCGCCGTGATCGTCGCCGGGGAGCAGGCGGACGTGCTGCGCGGCCAGGCGGCGGTGTTGGAGCTATTGGCCCGCGTGGACGGGACCAAACTGCGCATAGAGCGCGAGCTAGACAGCCCGCCCGCCAAGGCGCTGACGCTGGTCGTGCCGGGGTATGTGTGCTACCTGCCGCTGGCCGACCTGGTGGACCTGGAAAAAGAGCTGGCCCGGTTGAACAAGGAACTGGCCGACCTCGACAAAGAGATCGCCCGAACGGACAACCTGCTGAACAACCAGAACTTTGTCTCGAGAGCGCCCGCCGATGTGGTACAAAAAGAGCGCGACAAGCGCGCCGATTATGTCGAGCGCCGCGAAAAGCTCCAAGAGCGGCTGACGAGCCTCGCCTGACCCAGTAGTTATCTGGGCCATTTTGCGAAAAGGTTGCACCCTTGTGCCTCAGGGGTGCAACCTTTTTATCTGGTCCGGTGTCTAATCGACATAGACATCGAAGCCAGTTTTACGTATACTAGAGTTGTTGAACCAGTCCGTGTTCCATCATGTTCAACATTGCATTGCCCCTGATGCTGGGAGGATAAAGATGAACAAAAAGCTGGTATTTCTGTTCGGGCTGCTCTTAGGAGGGCTGCTAGGCTGGGTACTGGGTATCCTTTCAGCGCCCCAATCCGGCAAGGAAACCCTGGACACGCTCGGAGACAAGGCTATCGAACTCCGGGGCAAGGCCGAAGAAGCGGCTGGCCGGGTCAGAGACGAGATGTTGGGGCCTTTGACCAGCACCCAGAATCTGGACGCGGATTATACCCGCTAGGTCTGTTATACTCCATACGCCTGCGAATGGGCGGCAAACCGCCGCTCACCCGCAGGCGTATTCTTGTTTTCCCGACGCGTGCGCCAGTCTACCGTGCGCCGAGGCGCAACCGCGCCAGGCACAGCGGCGGCAGCGTGATAGCGCCCTCTTGTACGGGAATCGCGGCGGGCCGAAAATCGCCGTCTGGCCTGTCGCCCACCAGGGCCGCCGCCTCGCCCGCCAGCGTCAGCCCCTCGCAGGTCACTGTCGCCGCCTCGCTCGCGCCGCGGTTGGCCACAAACAACCAGGTGGCTTCCGCCGTCTGCAAGCAAATAGCGTCCACAGCAGGCACGTCCCCCTCCGGGGCCGTAGCGTCAACCGTCACCGGCAGGATGTCGCCCGGAAACGCCGGACGATACAGCCGGAAGATAGCGGCCAGGGCGGTTTGCTTCACCTCCGGGCCTTCACTGATGAATATGCCCATCGGGTTGACCAGATGATAGAAATTGGCGAGTTCCAGCCCCGGCGTGAGCCGCACAAAGTGGTGCAGCATGGCCGCCACGAACAGCCCGTGGGTCACGTCATACGGCTCTAAAAAGCCCTTCCCGTCATAGTGCGACGCCTGCTCCCACAAGTTCCACTCGGTCAGCGCCACGCGAATACCCCCGCCGTGGGCCTCGCAGTCGTCAATGGCCTCTTGCAAGGTGACCGCCGCCTTGTCTGCCCCCTGTAAAGCCTGCACCAGGCCCTGGGCCTTGTCCTCCGCCCAGCCCACCATATAGATTTGCAGGGCGATCAGGTCTATCAGATCGCCCGCCTGATCCAGCACGGGTTGCCGCCAGGGCAGGCGCTCCTTGGCGGGAGAGATTTCGCCGGTCTCTGGCCCCAGGGCGATGATCCGGGCGGCGGGGTAGGCCGCTTTGACGGCGGGCACAAACTCGCGCAACGCCTGAGCGTACATCTCGCCGGACATATTGCCCAGTTCCCAGGCCCCGTAATGCTCGTTGCCCATCTGCCAATACATGGGAGGCGGCTCCAGGCCGCGCCCGCGGTACCAGTCGGCGCAGTAGGCCGCCCAGGCCCCCGCCTCTTCCGGCGTGCCGCTGCCGATGTTGACGCTGATCTGCGGCATGATCCCTTGCTCCAGGCATAGCGTCAAATATTCATCGGTGCCGAAATCATAGTTCATGACCCACTTGAACACCGGGTCGCGCAAGGCCGGACGCAGGTGCTGCGGGCCTGTGCCATAGCGCCAGTGATAGTTGGTCGAGATGCACCCGCCAGGGAAGCGCAACACCGGCACGCGCAGCGAGCGAATATCTCGCAATATATCCTCGCGCAAGAGAGGCTCGTCTGCCGGTCGCAGGTGAATCTGGTCCAGCCAGACCATTCCCTCCCCCTCGACATAGCAGAAAAAGACCGCTTCGGTGTCGTCTTGTGGGGAAACCAGTTCGACCTGATAGGGCTTCCAATAGGTAGCGGTAACCTCCACCGTGGCCGAGTCATACAGCGGGGCGCGGGCTGGTAACGGACGCAGCCCCACCCGCAGCGTAACCGGGTGATGTTGCGCCCTGGCCCACAGCGAGACGCGCAACCGCTCCCCAGCGCGCAGCCAGCGCCCAATCTGGACGAGGCCGCCCGACGAGCGCCCCGCATAGTTGTGGATGAGTTGCGATTCCTCGCCGGAAAGGCTCATCCCGTGGGTAAGCTCAAAGCGCAGCCCGGCATAGTTGTTGTTCGGCCCAGGCTGCCAACCGGGGGCGATGCCGGTCAGGGGGTTGGCTGGCCCCTGGAATTTGGGGTTGGTCAACCGATCGGACAGCAAACCCGGCGCGGTATTTCCGGCAACTTCTAGATTCTGGCCGAGCAGGGTAGTCGGGGCATGGCCCCTGACGCTGCCGTCGGTGCGGATGGTAACTTGCATGGCCTGCCTCCTCTCGAGTCTAGCAGTGTTCGGGTGGGGGGCTGCAACAAGCCGTAGGCGCCTCGCCCTGATGCTGTTGGCGCAGCCGCCCGGCAATATGCCGATGCCCGAAGGGCGGATGCGGGACGCTGCTTGCCGCCTTCTCCCCCCGGGAGAAGGTGCCCCGGAGGGGCGGATGAGGGGGACTTGGCGCGATTGTCCTCACCTGTGTCCTCCCCTCACTCCCCGACCTTCGGTCGGCCCCCTCTCCCAACGGGCGAGGGCGGCATATTGCCGCGCCAGTCGCCTTCTCCCCCGGGAGAAGGTGCCCGAAGGGCGGATGAGGGGGACTTGCGATTGCCCCAGCATTTGCCAACAGTATCACGGAAGCGCAACTACCAGATCTTGCAGCTTGACATACCAACCATTCGGGGGCATTGTAGCTTGTGCATGACATATCGTCAATGCCAACAGGCTTACAAACTCCGCCCACCCTATTGACAAGAATTATCTTGGATGTTATATTATTTAAGGATGGGCTTGATATTTCTAAATAGTCAATCAATTCTACTGAAAGGAAGGCGGCTATGGCTCATCCAGTCGTGGGGCGCTGCCCCGTCTGTCAAGAGGTGCCAGAGGTCACCCGCCTGCACTGCCGCAACTGCGACACGGCCATCGAGGGACACTTTGCCCTGGGCAAGTTCTACCGCCTGACCCCGGAACAACTGGCCTTTGTCGAGACGTTTGTGCGATGCGAGGGCAAACTCAACAAGGTGGAAGACGAACTCGGCGTCTCTTACCCCACCGTGCGTAGCCGCCTGAACGAGGTCATTCGCGCACTGGGATACGAGGTGCGCGAGGAAAGCTACCCCTCTGCCGAACAGCGCAAAATCATCCTCGATCAACTTGCCGCCGGGGAGATTACCTCCGAAGAAGCCATCAGACTGCTGAAGGAGAAGGCGTCATGATCGCCGAGGTTGTCGATAACCCCCGGACAGCCACCGGCTACATCCGCCCCTTTCAGGCCCAGCGCGACCTGTCCGCCCTGGCGTCCCTGATCGAGATCGCCTTCAAGGATGAACTAGCGGCCACCGGCAGCCATATGGTAGAGGATATGCGCCAGTTCGCCTTGATGGGGCCGATGCTCTGGATGACGCAGATGGTGCAGCCCATACTCACCGGGTTCGTGTGGATCGCGGACGGCAAGCTGGTGGGCAATATCACCCTCACCCCGGAGCGCGAGCGCGGCGTCTGGACGATTAGCAATGTGGCAGTCCTGCCCGCCTATCGTGGGCGCGGCATCGCTGGCAAGCTGCTAGACACGGGCCTCAACTACATTCGCAAGCGACACGGCAGGCTCGTCTTGCTTCAGGTTCGCTCGGATAACGCCGTCGCCCTGACGCTGTACCGCCATCGGGGTTTTCACACCTTTGACACGCTGCACGAGCTAAACCTGCCCAAGTATCACCTGCCCGTGCTTTCCAGCACCGTCGCCCCGGGCATTCGGCGGGTGCGCCCCGGAGACTCGCGCAAGCTGTACCAACTGGTAGCAGAGAGCACGCCCGCCGCCGTCCGCCGCTATCGGCCCGTGCAGCCCAACGCCTATCGGCGGGGCCTGTGGTGGGCCGTTAGCCGGTCTCTGCAACTCGCCTTCTCCGGCCATGATCAAATTGAGCTGGTGGGCGAGCAGAACGGCGCACTGGTGGCCTATGCCAACCTGACCATCCATCTCACCCGCAGCCCCAACGAGATCAAGCTTTATGTCAGGCCAACCGAGCGGGGCCGCTGGGAGCGGCCGCTGCTGGAAGCCTTGATCGGGCCGACGACGATGGCGCTCCACCAAAGCCTGCGCGCCTGCGCTTCCACTTCCCATCCCGAAGGGTTGAACGCGTTCAAAGAACTGCATTTCGAGACACTACGCATCCTGGATCAAATGGCCCTGGAGTTGGATACACCAGAAACTCCCACCACTAGGAGGTAGGCGATGACAACCATTGAAGAGCGTATGCAGATATTAAAGATG
>JAAYXX010000550.1 GCA_012515695.1 Chloroflexota bacterium | reverse complement strand
ATTTTGCTCCAGCACTTGATCCGCGAAAAGTTAGCGCCATTGGCCAGGGATGGCGCCACTCCACGCCATAGCCGTGGCATCCTGCCACGCTCCTCCCGTCTCGATAGGTTTCAGGGACGAAATGACAGTTTTTGACAGTATCTCTGAGGTACAATTCGAGTCAGTTCAGGTGAATCTCATATCATCATGTATAATATAATGTCGAGTTGCAGGGCAACCTGCCCGCAGAAACCAATCACGGGATGGTGTGTGCTTTCATGAGTCCGAGTTCGCGTTTGCCAGGGTTCTACAATTTAAAGCCAGAAGAACGGGCGCGGCAGATCATGGAGTATGCCGGGTTGAGCCACGAGGAGATGGCTACGCTCCAGAGCGGCGGCAGCCTGAGCATCGACCAGGCAGACCGCATGATCGAAAACGTCGTCGGGGTGTATGGCCTCCCCTTGGGCATCGCCACCAATTTTCTATTGAACGGGCGCGACTATTTGATCCCAATGGTCGTCGAAGAGCCGTCGGTGGTGGCCGGGTTGAGCTATGCGGCCCGACTGGTGCGGCAAGGGGGCGGCTTTCAGACCAGCAGCGATGAGCCGGTGATGATCGGCCAGATGCAAGTGCTGGACGTGCCCGACCCGGCGGCGGCCCGGCTGCGCCTGCTGGCGGCAAAAGAAGAACTACTGACCTTTGCCAACCAGCTAGACCCGATCATCGTGCGGCTGGGCGGCGGCGCGCGCGATATTCAAGTGCGGCTCATGGACGACAGCCCGGTGGGGCCAATGCTCGTGGTGCATCTGCTGTACGATGTGCGCGACGCGATGGGCGCGAACGCCGTGAACACAGCCGCCGAGGCGCTATCCCCGTTGGTAGAATCGCTGACCGGCGGGCGCGTCGGGCTGCGTATCCTGTCGAACCTGGCCGACCACCGCCTGGCCCGCGCACAAGGAGTCGTGCCTGCAGAGGCCCTGGCGCTGGAAGGGCTGACCCCGCAAGAAGGAGTGCAGCGTTTGCTGGAGGCATACGCCTTTGCCGCTGTTGACCCTTATCGAGCGGCCACCCATAACAAGGGAATTATGAATGGCATAGACGCCGTGGTTATCGCCACGGGCAACGACTGGCGGGCCATCGAGGCCGGGGCGCATACCTATGCGGCCCGCTCTGGCACGTATCGCCCGCTGACCGCCTGGGAGCGCAACGCGAACGGCGATCTGGTGGGGTCGATTGAACTGCCGCTGGCCGTGGGCACAGTGGGCGGCGCTACCCGCGTGCACCCCCAGGCGCAGGTGGCGCTCAAGATATTGGGGGTTTCCGGGGCGCGAGAGTTGGCCCAGGTAATGGCGGCGGTGGGGCTGGCGCAAAACCTGGCCGCGCTGCGGGCGCTGGCGATGGAGGGCATTCAGCGCGGCCACATGCAGCTTCACGCCCGGCAGGTGGCAATGGCAGCCGGGGCAAGCGGCGACATGGTAGAGCGAGTGGCCGCCCGGCTGGTGGAAGAAAAAGTCGTGCGCGTGGACAGGGCCGAGGCCATTCTGGCCGAGTTGCGCGCCCAGGGTAGCTAGTTTGTAGATAACGAACAGGGAGGAACATCCCTTGACGATTATGAAACCGCTTCGCGAGGTGGGCATTTTGGGGTACGGGGCCTATGTGCCACGTTTCCGCCTGCCTGCCCGCGAGATTAGCCGCGTATGGAGCGGCGACAACGAAGAAACACCTATTGAAGAGAAATCGGTGCCCGGCCTGGACGAGGACACCGTGACCATGTCCATTGAGGCGGCCCGCAATGCCTTGCGGCGGGCGGTCCTTGACCCATTCGAGCTACGCGCCGTCTGGGTGGGGAGCGAATCGCACCCCTATGCCGTCAAGCCGACCTCCTCGATTGTGGCCGAGGCCATCGGCGCAGGCCCCAGCATTCAGGCGGGAGACTGGCAATTCGCCTGTAAAGCCGGAACGGAGGCGATGCAGGCGGCCATTGGGCTGGTGGGGTCGGGAATGGCCCGCTATGCGCTCGCTATCGGCATGGACACAGCCCAAGGGCGGCCAGGGGATGCCCTGGAGTATACCGCCGGGGCTGGCGGGGCCGCGTATATTCTGGGGCCAGCCGAAGAAGGGATCGCCGTCTTGGAAGGCTCGTATTCCTTTGTGACCGACACGCTGGATTTTTGGCGGCGACCGATGGAGCATTACCCTCGACATGGGGGGCGCTTTACTGGCGAACCGGCGTATTTCCGCCATTCCCTGGCAGCAGCCCAATACCTGATGGAAGGTCTGGGGTACACCGCGCAGGATTTCGACTGGGCTGTCTTTCATCAGCCTAACGTGCGCTTTCCCACCCGCGTGGCAACCGAACTCGGCTTCTCGCAGGAACAGATCGCTCCGGGGTTGCTGGTGAACAAGATCGGGAACACGTACGCCGGTTCCTCGATGATCGGCCTTTCTGCCATTCTGGATATTGCCCAGCCGGGTCAGCGCGTGTTGCAGGTCTCTTTTGGCTCCGGCGCGGGCAGTGACGCCTTCTCCTGGATGATTACCGATCGCGTGCAAGAGCGCCAAAACCTGGCCCCCAAAACGCAAGATTACATCGCCAGGCGTCAGGAGATAGATTATGCCACCTATACACGCTATCGTGGCAAAATCCAGATGCAATGAGCTAGAAAGTGTGATGATCTCATCGTGAGAGACGTCAGTATTATCGGGATAGGACAGACGCCAGTAGGCGAGCATTGGGACAAATCGCTGCGCGACCTGGGCGCCGAGGCGATGTTGGCGGCTATGGAGAACGCTCATCTAGAGCGGCCAGAGGCGCTGTATGTGGGCAACATGCTGGCCGGTCAACTCTCCCATCAGGAGAACCTGGGCGCGCTGCTGGCCGATTACGCCGGGCTGCGCGGCATCGAGGCGGTCAAGGTGGAGGCGTCCTGCGCGTCGGGAGCCGCCGCGTTCCGCATGGGGTATATGGCCGTGGCCGGAGGCATCCATGACATGGTGCTGGTCTGCGGCGTGGAAAAGATGACCGACACCCTGGGCGAGCGCACCACGTCGGCGCTGGTGGCCGCAGCGGACGCGACCTACGAGGGAGAGCAAGGGGTCTCGTTCGTAGCCCTCAACGCGCTGCTGATGCAGCGGTATTTGTATGAATATGGGTACAAGCGGGAAGATTTCGGCGGGTTTGCCATCAACGCCCATCGAAACGCCGTTCACAATCCCTACGCCATGTTCCCCAAGGAGATCAGCGCCAAGGCTTTCGCTCGCGCCAAGATGATTGCCGAGCCGGTGAGCCTGCTGGATTCGTCGGGTATCGGGGACGGGGCCGCCGCCGTCGTGCTGGCCCCCACCGAGTTTGCGCTGCGCCACGGGTTGCCCGCCGTGCGCGTGGCCGGGTCGGCTATTGCCACCGACGCGGTGGCGATTCACGACCGGGACGAGCCTTTGTTTTTGATGGCGGCCTATCTCTCCTCGCAGCGGGCCTATGCCCAGGCGGGAGTGGGGCCAGGGAATGTGGATTTCTTCGAACTGCATGATGCGTTCACCATCATGGCCGCCCTGTCGCTGGAGGCGTGCGGTTTTGCCGAACGCGGCCAGGGAGTGCGGCTGGCGATGGAGGACGAGATTTCGCTATCGGGCAAGATTCCCATCTGCACGATGGGAGGTCTCAAAGCGCGCGGGCATCCGGTGGGCGCTACTGGCGTATATCAGATCGTCGAGGCCACCCTGCAACTGTGGGGGATGGCAGGCGAAAACCAGTTGCCGGATTGCCGCGTGGGAATGACACAGAATATCGGTGGCAGTGGGGCGAACATTATCACGCATATTCTAGAGCGCGTCACGCCATAATCAGGAGGTACAGATGGAATTAGCCGCTTATTGGCGCACCAACAAACAGCGTCTGAGTCTGCAAGGGGAGATTTGTCCGCATTGTGCAGCCAAGCTATTCCCGCCAAGGGACGTCTGCCCCAAGTGTAGCGGGCCAGCCAAAACGCCTTACCAGTTCAGTGGCAGGGGGAGCGTGTATTCGTTCTCTACCATGTATTCCGCGCCAGAGGGGTTTGAGCAATATACGCCGTATGTGGTGGCGCTGATCAAGCTGGAAGAGGGGCCGATGATCACCGCGCAGCTTGCAGATGTGAGCAAGGACGAGGTCTATATCGGTATGCCGGTGGAGATGGTGACCCGCAAGATGTGCGCGGAAGGCGAGTCGGGGCCGATTGTCTATAATTACAAGTTCCGGCCCATCCTGCAACCTATGGCGAATCCCGCCTAAAAGTAGCCGCGCCTTGCAGGCGCGCGGTCTCTGATACAAGCGCATTTGCCGACGGGCGCGCGCCGCGACGCGCTTCCGTCGGCTTTTGCATGCCCGCAGACGACAGCTGCCGCCAGGGATGACGCTCCACGTCGTAGCCGCGGCATTCCTGCCGCGCTCTGGCCGCCAGGGATGGCCAATGGCGCTAACTTTTCGCGGATCCCCCTCATCCGCCCTTCGGGCACCGGCATGTATGCCGCTTTCTCCCGGGGGGAGAAGGCGAGCAAGCGCGGCAATATGCCACCGGCATACATGCCACCCTCGCCCCCTGGGAGAGTGCGGCATGCATGCCGGGCGGCTGGGTACAGCCGGGGGTGAGGGTTGTGAGGATGATCTGCTGGCCGTGACAATCAAATGTTAGCGCCATTAGCCAGGGATGACGGCGGTCCAACCGACACGTCGTACCCGTCGGCTTGTCTATCTCTCACTACGCCCGCAGGTGCAAACTCTCTCCCTCGTAGGTCAGGTCTAGCGGCTCGATCACGACCCGCTTTGGCCCCTCCTCGACCACTCCCGCCCGGTACGCGCCCACACCCAGGCGCTCGGAAATCGCCACAGCATGTTCCGCCTGATGAGCGGGGACAAATACGGCAAACCCCGCGCCCATGTTAAACGTGCCATAGGCTTCGCGCAGGTCGAGCCGCGCCTTTTCCGCCAAGAATTGCAGCACCAGCGGCACGGGCGGCAGGGCATTGATCCGGTAGGTGAAAGAAGCCGGGTGACGCATGATCTTGCGCCAGCCGTGGCCGGTGATGTGCGCCAGATAATGAATATGGATCCCCGCCTCGAACAGCGCCTCGGTCACTGGCGAGTAGAGGATAGTCGGGTCGAGCAGGGCTTCCCCATAGGCGCGCCCGCCGTCTATCTGCGTGGCGTACCCTTCGGGGAGTTGGTCGGCCAGCTTGCGGGCCAGCGTCAGGCCGTTCGTGTGGATGCCACTGCTCTCCAGCAGCACGATGGCGTCGCCAGCGCGCAGCTTTTCCCCCAGCGTCAGGCGCTCTTTGGGCCGGATAATGCCCATGCACGAGGCGGCCAGGTCAATGGCCCCCGGCTGCACCACCCCGGCCAGGCTGGGGGTTTCCCCGCCGCCCCACGAGACCCCAATATCCTGACAGACCTGTTGCCAGCCCTGCACCAGGGCGGTCATACGCTGCTCATCAGCGAACCACTCGCTTCCGCCCGCCGCCCAATAAGCGTGAATGGTGAGCGGCCTGGCCCCCACGGTAATTACGTCGTTCACGGCGGCGGCGATGGTGTCCTGGGCAATGGCGGCGTAATACGTCTTGCCGGTGATCTCGTGCATACGGTCCGCCACCAGCGACTTGGTTCCCAGGCATTCGGTGATGGACGCCGTATAGAACTCGCCCATATCCACCACATAGGCCGACTCGCCGCGGCTGGCCGCTATCTCGGTCAACCCCGCCGCGTGCAAATTGTCCGCCGTCGCCAGAGCGGCCTGCTGGGCCATAATCTTGAGCGGGTCCACCCGGTCATAGTCCACCCCCGCTCGCTTGTAGGTCAATCCTGATTCGTCCGTCATTCTTCCACTCCAATTATACCTGTAGCCGCGGCGCTCTGCCGCGCACGTATGAGCCTGTCAATATCCCAACTCGCGCAGATGCTCGTCTGAGAAGCCAAAATGGTGGGCCACCTCGTGCACAATCGTCTGGCGGATGCGCGCCACCAGGGTTTGCTCGTCGTGGGCCAGCGCCTCCAAGGGCCGCTGGAACAGCGTAATGCGATCAGGCGGGGTAAGGCCAGACCTGCGCCCGCGATGGGTCAACGGGATGCCCTCGTATAGACCCAGCAGCGTACGCCCCTGCCCCACGCGGGCGTTACGCAGTTGCTCACCGGTGGGCCAGGGCTGCACCAGGATGGCTACATTCTCCAACCGCTCGTGAACCCAGTCGGGCAGTTCGTCCACCGCCTGAGCCACCAAAGCCTCGAACGTTGTCGGGTCTATGCGCATAGATGGCCTGTTCCCCCGCAATCCAGCCTATTCTTCCAGCAACGCCTCGTCCACCTGAGCGGGCACGACCACGGTTTGCTCGTGGGTGTACGTGACCATACCAGGCCGCCCGCCCTTGATGTCGCGCACATAGCGGCGCGGCGTATAGTCCACCTGCACCGAGGGTTCGCCCCGCGCCGTCGAGTAATAGGCCGCCAGCCGCGCCGCCAGATTCAGCGTTTCCTCGCTCACCTCCGCCCCGCCCGTCTTGACGATTACGTGCGAGCCGGGCACGCCGTGAGCGTGCAGCCACAGGTCATCCGGCCCGCCCCGCCGAAAAGTCACCTCGTGGTTCTGGCGGCTGTTGCGCCCCACCAGGATCAGCGAGCCATCCGGGGCGTGAACGCTGAGGGGCACGCTCTTGCCCGTTGGATGGGCCTTTTGCTTGCGGGCGCGGATATATCCCCCCTCGGCCAATTCCTGCTCTACCTCGTCCAACTGGGGGCGGTCTTCGGCCAGAGCCACCTCGGCACGCAACTGGCGCAGGTAGGCCAACTCGCGCTCGGCCTCGGCCATAATCTGCGGCACCTCGTCGGCAGCCTTTTTCAAGCGGCGATATTCGCCAAAGCGCCGCTGGGCATTGTCCGCCGCCGATAGCTCCGGGTCCAGGGAGATGCTCAAGGGCTGGTCGCCGCCCTGCTCCCAGCCGAAATCCGCGGGGTTCACAACCAGTTCGCGCTGGCCGGGCTGGATGGACCAGGCCATCGCCAGGATGGCGTTCCCCTCAAATTGCAGCCTTTCCACCTGTTCTGGCGGGACAAGGGAGCGCCCCAGGGAAGCCAGCCGGGCCTCTTGCCGCTCGATCTGCTCAGCTATCAAGGCGTTCAGCCGATCGCGCACGGACTGATACGGGTCAAACGTGCGCCGGGCCTCGTTCACCCGCTGGATAGCGACGAAAATGCTGTTCACCTGCTCGCGCTCCGGCCAATGGGTGAGCGCATAGGGGGCATACGCCGCCGGGTGCGGGGGCGTCGCCGGGGCGGCGCTATCGTCCTCCACCTCAAACCCGATGCAGGGCGTCCATTGGTGCGTCTGCGGCAGGCGCATCAACTCGCTCAACGGTTTGAGCAGTTCGGCGTAATCCTCCTGCTGGAACGGGCCTTCGAGCTGGGTGTCGCCGAACGCCCGAAAGACGATCTCCCGCGCCAGCAGGGGGCTGATCCCCGCCACCTTGTTCACGAGCCGCCGCCACAGCGGGCCTTCCTCCCCTTCCAGCGCCATCCGCAGCAGGTTCACCGTCAACAGCAGGGGGTTCTCCTTCTCCTGGGGTGGCGGGGCCACATAGGGCTGGTGGGGCAGGATGGAGCGGTAGCGGTTGAGCGATGGCGGCACCCGCTTGATGGCATCCATGATGACCTCGTCCATGCCCACCAGGATCAGGTTGCTGTAGCGCCCCATGATCTCGACCACCAGATTGACGGGGCCGAATTCGCCGTTAAAGGTCAGGCGCAGAATGCGCTCCAGGGGAGGCTGCTCGATAGCCTCCAGGCGGCTGTCGCGCACATATTTCACCAGGAGTTGATAGAACGGCGTGGGGGTCTCGACGCCCCGCCGCAGCTTGTCTTGCACTAACAGCGCCCCCGGCGATTGGCTTTCGGCGCTGAGCAGCAGTTGATAGCGGTATCCTGCATAGATTTCCAGGCCGATCGTCAATTCAGCAGGCTGCACCAGTCGCTGCACGCGCCCGCCAAGCAGCCGCTCGGCCAGTTCATCGCGTACCGCCGACACTGTCAACGTATCGAAATACAAGTCGTTCGCCTCCTGTCACGGCTCGGGGATGAAACACAGAACATACAGGGATTGTACCACGAAAAACGCGAAACACACGAAAGGGGTATATCCGGGGTTTTGGGGGCAGAAATGTAGCCGCGGCAGAATGCCGCAGCATCCTGCCGCGTTCCCTACTGCGCTTCACCACGCGCCAACATGGCGCGGCTACTGCTCATACAGCGCATGTAGCCGCGGCATCCTGCCGCGTTCCCTACTGCGCTCCCACACGCGCAACATGGCGCGGCTACTGCCCATACAGGTAAGAATTCAACACAGAAGCCAGATGATCCGCTCCATAGTGTCCGTGGACGCGCACCCGCCGCAATTCAAACATTTGGTCCGACTGGTGATCCACGCCCGCCGCGGTGGTAACAGCCCCCCAGAAGTGTAGGGCCTGCAATACCTCGATGACCTGCACGTCGTATCTGCCGGAAGGGTAGCAGAAAAAGTGCACCTCTCTGGAAAGGCGCTGCTCCAGCGCCTCTTTGGCGCCCAAAATCTGCCAGATGAGATAGTCTTGGGAGCGGTTATGCAAATCGGTGTGGGTGTGCCCGTGGGCCTCCATGTCCATTCCGGCGGCATCCATTTCGACGATCTGATCCCACGTCAGGTATTCCGGGCGGCCTTCGTCCACAAAGCCAGTAATCACAAAGAACGTACCCACAAACCCATAGCGCCGCAACAGCGGAAAGGCGTTTTCATAGGCATCGCGGTAGCCGTCATCGAACGTCAGCACGATGGGCTTTTCTGGCAGAGGGTAGCCCCGTTGCAGGGCCAGGCTCAGGTCGCGCAGGGTGATGGTCGAATAGCCCTCCTGCTGCAAATAGCGCAGGTGTGCCTCAAACTGCTCCGGCGACACGGACAAATCTCGCCGCACAGCATTCGCGCGGGAGGGTGGGGCTGAGATGTAGTGGTACATCAGGATGGGAACCCGCAGCGAACGCAGCGTCCCATCGGGCGTGGGCAGGGGCAGCGGCGTGGGGGGGGCCGTCGGCTCGGGCGTCTCTGTAGGCGGCGGCGTCTCCGTAGGCAATGGCGTTTCCGTAGGAAATGGCGTCTCTGTAGCCGTAGGGCTGGGCATTGGCGTGTGGGTCTGGGTCGCCGTTGGCGTACACGTTTCCGTCGCCGTGGGGGTGGATGTTGGCGTTGCCGTATGGGTAGAGGTCGCCGTCGGGCTGCTGGTCTGGGTCGCCGTGGGGCTGGATGTCGGGCTTGGCGACGGGGTATT
>JAAYXX010000549.1 GCA_012515695.1 Chloroflexota bacterium | reverse complement strand
TCGACGGGCACTGCGGCCACGTCCAACTCACCGTTTTCGTACATGGCGAACGCGGTGGAGGTTTCGGGCACGATCGGCAGGTTGATGGTCTCGATAGTGACTTCCTTGGCATCCCACCAGTAGGGGTTCTTGACCAGGACGACCTTGCTCTCATGCTCCCAGGTATCGAGCATGTAGGGGCCGTTGGTCCAGATGTTGCCAGGCTCCGTCCACTCGGCGCCAAACTGCTCAATGCGCTCCCGGGGAACGGGGCGGTTGATCCACATACCGGCGATAGTGGGGAAGTAGCCAGCCGGCTGCTCCAGGGTAAACTCGACGGTGTACTCGTCCACCGCGCGCACCCCGACGCTATTCGGGTCGGTGGTTTCGCCAGTGTTGAAGGCCTGAGCGCCCTTGATGATATAGGCGACATAGCCATAGTCAGAGGCGGTCGCGGGATCGAGCATACGCTTTACGGCGTATTCAACATCGTTGGCCGTGACCTTGCGCTGCTTGGTGGCCTTTTTGGTAGCCGGGTCGTAGTGAACCCAATCTACGTCCTTGCGCATCTTGAACGTCCAGACGAGGCCATCATCGGAGACGGACCACTCGGTGGCCAGTTCAGGGAGTGTTTCCACAGTCTCATCATCCAGGTCGGTGAGACCGAGGAACAGCATTTCGGTAATAGCACCTGACGTGGTATCTGTCTGTAGCGCCACGTCCAATGTGGGCGGCTCTGTGCCAAGGCTAATGTTAAGCTCTTTAGCCAGTGCTTCACCCTTGCTGCACCCGCTCAGCACCATGGGGACAACCACGGCGATTGCGAGTAGAACGAGCAAAAGCTTGTTGCGCAACATCTTTCCTCCTCAATGTTTGTTCTTTGGAACTGACGGTGGAGCAAACACCTTGCGTCCTTGTTGCTGCGCGGGACTTCACCTCCTCTCAAGATGTGAACGTTACAATTACTCAAGTGAATTGTTAATGTCCTGTTGCCTGTCCGACTTGATGACAGCAGAACGCCTCACCTGGTGGGAGATGGTTTGTATTATAGCGCAATGTAACAGGGCGTCAAAGCCACTGGCTTGCAAGCCATAAGCGCATCTCTGCCGACGCAAGCCCATTCACGACCTGTGATTATACTCTGTTGGCTCAAACTCGCCTACTGCGATGCCAGGGCCGTTCGCTATGTATTCCCCTGCCATGCTACGGCGGAGCGACATTCAGGCCGAGGGGATAAAAAGCCGTTGCCCCACAAAAACGCGGTTCGGGTCAACCAGCCCGTTGAACTCGACCAATGCCTGCACATCCACCCCATACCGCCGCGCAATGGAGAACAGGCTTTCCCCGGCGCGCACCACATGAGAGCGCAAGGGGGGTTCGTTCCCGATGGTGATCGTGAGCACCATCCCCACGCGCAGGTTTTGCGGGTCGGAAATGGACGGGTTTTCGTTGCGGATGGCATCCACCGTGGTGCGATACAGGCGCGCCAGAAAAGACAGGGTTTCGCCTTCGCGCACCTTGTGTTCCACCGTGCGCGGCCCGGCAGGCTCTTCGGGAATATAGTCCACCGGAATAATTAACTCTTGGCCGACAAAGATGGCATTGGGATCGACCAGGCTATTTTTGAGCATAATCCCCTCAACGGAAGTGTTGAACCTTTCCGCCAGGGCAATCAGCGTGTCGCCCCGCTGGACGACATAGCGAATATCCTCCTGGGGCGGGGGCGTGGAGGTGGGGGGCGTCTCCGGGGACTGCGTGGTAGGGGTGGCCGTCGGCGTGGCGGTGGCTGTCGGCGGGATGGTAGCCGTGGCCTCAGGCTCGCCCGGAGCGGGGTAATCCTGTGTCTTTTGGGTGGGGGCGACAACGACAGTCGGGGTAGGGTCACCGTCTCCTGCCTGGACGCCCACAGCCACAGCCGCCACCTTGGGCGTAGGAAGAAGATTAACCTGCGGAGGTTTGGCGCGTGTACATCCAGCAATGATGAGCATCACGATCACCAAGAGCGTGAGCACCCGGATTTTCCGCCAGGCAACGCCCTGCATTCCCAAGACCCCCTCGATTAACCAGATCGTAAAAGCGGGCACTATCCACGAAAACAGACCCGCGTTCTTTCCATCGTACCACAATTGAACGGGCAAGGTCAAGCGCGTTTTATGTCAGCCCTGTTTGCGTTGAAACAAACTCGCGGCCATGTTAACCCATTCCACGGCCCGCGTCAACAGTCCTTTGCAGGGGGTTGCGGCGAGGCGGGCGGGTGTGCTATAGTCGGCGCGTCAGATCAACATACAGGAGGCGACCAATGCGTTGGGAAGACCAGGGTACGGCGAACACCCGACGGTATACCGTCGTCCCGCGCACCCTCTCGTTCATTTTGCACGAGGGCCACGTGTTGCTGCTACGCGGCGCCCCGGACAAGCCCCTGTGGGCCAACCTGCTCAACGGCGTGGGCGGCCACCTGGAGCCGGACGAAGACCCGCTATCGGGCGCGCAACGCGAAGTCCGCGAAGAGACGGGGCTGGCCGTCGAGGCGCTGGCGCTGCGAGCGATTGTGCATATCGCGGGCACACCGTCGGCGCCGGGAGTGCTGCTGTTCGTATTTGTGGGCCAGACAACCACCCGGCAAGTGCGCGCAGGCCGCGAAGGGCGGCTGGCATGGTATCCCCTGGACGGCTTGCCCTGGGAAGAAATGGTTGAGGACCTGCGCGAGCTACTGCCGCGCATCCTGGCGGCCCGCCCCGGCGACGCGCCGGTGTACGGCCACTATGCGCCCGATGCTACCGGCCGCATGGCGTTCCATTTTCGTTGATGAGCGCATTATAGGCAGTTGAAACCGCAGCAACCGTTGCCAAGTCCACCTTCGTGGACTACAGTCGCTCCTTCGGCGACTGGTTTCCCAGCCATCGGTAGCCTGCGAAGGCAAGCTTTGCAATGGTTGGTGCAGTTTTAACTGCCTATGCCGTTGCAAGGGTTGGTGCAGTTTACGAGTTTTAACAAAATAGCTCGGTGACAGCCATTAGGATAGGCGGTTGAAACCGCGGCAACCGTTGCCAAGTCCACCTTCGTGGACTACAGTCGCTCCTTCGGCGACTGGTTTCCCAGCCATCGGTAGCCTGCGAAGGCAGGCTTTGCAATGGTTGGTGCAGTTTTAACTGCCTATGCCGTTGGTGCAGTTTCAACTGCCCACGAGATGGCACGCCGGGTTACCACAGCAAATAGAAAATCTCCATCAACGGGTTTCCTCCTCCTGCTGCCTGGGACGATCAATCCCAGGTGAGGCTGCTACCTTGCGTTATGCAAGTGGGCGCTTTCTGTGATATAATCAGGATACCGGTTATTTGTTGACGAGTCGCCTTGGAGCCTGCCCGACAGCCGTCGGCCATCCTGCAAAGGCGGCCTAGTTTACCGAGTCTATGCCTGTAAGAGTTTCAATAGACCAAGTCAATAGTTATACCGCCTACAAACAACACCTCACTCCTGCGCGGCGTGGTAGCGATGTCCTTTCTGTCGTGCAGAGTATTGGCCCCCTGCGAGCCACACCTGCTATCGTTCCGTATATCTCTCTTTGGGCGCGCATGACCGACCTGCGCCCCAGCCAGGTAGAGGCGGCCCTCTATCGAGACCGCTCCCTGGTGCGCGTCCCTGCCATGCAGGCCAAGCTGTATGCTATCCCCGCCGCCGACCTGCCCGCCTACTATCAGATCACCAGACCCGCTCTGCAACAGGGCCTCCAGGAGTACGTGCAGGATATCTTGGGCGAAGCGGGCGCTGCTCCTGCCCAACTGAACACGGGCAACCGCGCCGAATTGGTCCACCGCATCATGGAGGTGCTCAACACACGCGGCCCCAAGACGGTGGACGAACTGGCCGAGCTGCTACCTGCCCTGGCCCAGGTGGTGCCCTATGACGGCGAACTGCCAGAACTGGGGGGCAGTCGGCTGGGATCGCGGCTCATTCCGGCCCTGTGCGCGCAGGGCTTGCTCATTCGGGCGCAAACTCGCGGCGGCTGGCACAGCGGGCAATACAGCTATGCCGCCCTTTCCGCCTGGCTGCCCGACATAAGCCTGGAAAGTGTATCGCCTGAGCAGGCGTTGGAACGGGTGATCTGGGCCTATATTGCCGCCTTTGGCCCCGTGACGGTGGGCGACGTCTCTCACTGGCTGGGAAGCACGCCCCGCCAGCAAATTGTGGCAACCCTGAGAAAGCTTGATGACCGCCTGGAGCATGTGCAAATAGCCGACCACACCGGCGATTACCTCCTGGTGGCCGATGAATTGCCCGCCCTGCTGCGCCACAACCCGCCGCCAGGGTACGCCAACTTGCTGCCGCCGCACGACAGCTACCCCACCGCCTACAGCGACACCTGCCGGTTCCTCGCCACCTACCACCGGGATCGCATCTGGGATCGGACGGGGGAAGCGCTGGGCACGGTTTGGGTAGACGGCCGCGTCTGTGGGACATGGTGGTACCAACTGCGCGAACAGCGCATTGTCGTGCGCTTTTTCGAGATAATGGGGTCAGAAGCCATTGCGCTGGTGGGCGAAGAGGCCCGCCGATTGGCCGAGTTCCTCGAGTTCTCCTCGCTGGATGTTGACATCAGCCACTATCTCGACCAAGATATGGACGATGACGAAGAGGCTGGCATGTCGTTTGCCTACGTCAGCCTGAAACCCTGAGACCCTGGCTACAATCGAATCCATTCTCTACCCCGTAGGAGGGATTGCCCGATGGAACGTTTCTACCTGCCAACCGACATTATCACGGGCCGTGGCTGTCTGGCCGAGTTGGGGCGCGTGACGGCCCGCTATGGACAGCGCGCCATGCTGGTCTGTGGTGCGCGCTCTGCCCAGTGTTCGGGGCTGCTGGCTCGCGCCGCAGAACTATTGCGCCAGGCCGGGGTCCAGGTCACCATTTATGACAAGGTGACAGGCGAGGCCGAGTTGCCTGTGGTGGAAGAAGGGATCAGGCTGGCTCAACAAGAGGGCTGCGACGTGTTCGTCGGCATCGGCGGGGGCAGCGCGATGGACACCGCCAAGGCCATCGCGGGGCTGATGGGACTGCCGGGCACGGTCTGGGAATATCACCAGGGGCGCAAGCTGGAGCACGCCGGGTTCCCCCTGATTACCGTGCCGACCACCGCCGGGACGGGGGCCGAAGTCACCAAGAACGCCGTGCTGATCAACCCCACCAACGACTATAAGACGAGCATCCGCGATGATAGCTGGTACGCCAAAGCGGCCCTGGTGGACCCAGAGTTGACCCTGTCCATGCCCCCCGCTGTGACTGCCAGCACTGGCAGCGACGCGCTGTGTCAGGCCATCGAGTCTTTTACCTCTCTCGGCGCGAGCGATATCACCGACGCGCTGGCCCGGCAAGCCATCGTCCTGATTGGCGATGGCCTGTACCGCGCCTACAGCGACGGCAGCGACCTGGACGCTCGCGACAAGATGAGCATGGGCAGCCTGTTGGCGGGCATGGCCATGTCCAACGCCCGGCTGGGGGCCGTTCACGGCATGGCGCACCCGTTGGGCGCGCGCTATCACATCCCCCACGGCGTGGTGTGCTGCCTGTTACTGCCCTACACGATGGCCTATAACCTCCCCTACGCGTTGGGGAAATATGCCGAGATCGCTACATTGATGGGGGTAAACACCGACGGCCTTACCCCGCAGGCAGCCGCCGAGAGCGCCGTGGAGCGTGTGCGCGAGCTGGTCGAAAGCATCGGCGTGCCGCTACACCTGCGCGAGTTTGGCGTGCGCGAGGATGCGCTGGATCCGATCATCGAAGAGTCGTTGCCATCCAGCTCGCTGAAGCACAACCCCCGCGTGTTGGACGCCGAAGACGTGCGGAATATCCTGATAGCGGCATTGTAGCCACGCGCGCGGTTACCACACATCAAGCAGGAGGAGCACCCACATGCAGCGCGTAAAAGAGCAAGAGTTGACCTATCGCGGCGGGGATAGCGGCGTCAAGTATTTGATGCGCGGTCCCAAGATTGACTGGGGCGTGATTTTCTTGCTTCCCGGCGAGTCGCTAGGCGGCCACTACCACGAACAGGTCGAGGAAACGTTCTACGTGATCCAGGGGCAGGGGGTTTTCACCGTCAACGGCGAGCAGTTGATAGCCTCCGAAGGCGATGTCCTGTACATGGAGCCTACCGATACGCACGCCATCGCCAACAACACAGACCAGCCGCTCAAGATGGTCTTTATCAAGTGCCCCTGCCTGCCTGATGACAAGGTAGATATCTAGCGGCCAAAGGGCTGGACGGCGAGCATGGCCTCGTGGATGAGGCCGTTGGTAGCCAGCCAATCGGGCTTGGTCAGGTCTGCGCGCTCGCCGCGCAGATCGGTCGCCTTGCCGCCCGCTTCCTCCAGGATCAGCCATCCGGCGGCCACGTCCCACGGGCCGAGGGTATACTGAAAGTACGCCTCTACCCATCCGGCGGCCACGCTGCAAAAGCCCAGCGCGGCGCTCCCCCGCGAGCGAATGGCGTCCACCTGGGGCGCAAGCCGGGCAAGATATTCGACCTCTATCCGGCGCGGCTCCTGGGCGCGGGGCCAATCCAGCAGCACCAGCGAGTTGATCAACTCTTGGCGCTCGCTGACCCGCAGGCGCTCCCCGTTCAGATAAGCACCCTGGCCGCGTTCGGCGTAGAAAAGCTGGTCGAGCAAGGGGTCATAGACCGCTCCAACCTGCACCTGCCCCCCCTGGGCCATTGCCACCGACACGCTAAAGAGAGGCAGCCCACGCGCAAAGTTGGTCGTCCCGTCCAGGGGGTCCACATACCAGGTGGGCGCTTGCGTGGAAACGGGCTGGGTAGCAAACGACTCTTCGGACACAAACCTGGCGTCGGGGCATCCCTCGCGAATCACATCGAGGGCCACTTTTTCAGCGGCAAAATCGGCCTCTGTCGCTATATCCCGAAAACCCTTCACCCGCACCTCATGCGGGCGCTGATACTGCTCTACAAGCACACGGCCCGCCTCGCGGGCCGCGCGAATCGCCGTCTCTAACATTTTCTCCCCTACACGCGCATCGCCTCTCGGCCACTATTTGAGGCCCGACGTAGCGATGCCCTCGATAAATTGCTTTTGCACAAACAGGAACAAGATAAGCACGGGCGCAATGGTGAACGTGGCCGCGGCCATATACAATTGCGGCTGCATGCCCGCCTCGTTGGCAAAGGAGGCCAGGCCCAGCGCGATGGGCCGCATGGACTCTTGATCCGTCACCAACAACGGCCACAGCAGAGCGTTCCAGCTCCCCAAAAAGTTGAACATGGTCGTGCTGACCAGCGCAGGCCGGGCCAGGGGCATGGCGATGGAAATGAGAAAGCGTATGTGCCCGCAGCCGTCAATGGTTGCCGCGTCGTACAGGTCGTTGGGGATACTCCGGAAGAATTGCCGCATAAAAAAGATGGACATTACGCTGACCATAAAGGGCACGATCAGGGCGAAATACGTATTCCGCCAACCCAACTCGGAAATGGTGATAAAGTTGGGGATCAGCAAGACTTCCGAAGGGACCATCATGGTCGCCAGGTAGAACATGAACAACACATTCTGAAACGGAAAACGCAGCCGCGCAAAGGCATAGGCCGCGGGCGCAGAAGTGGCAATGACCAGCAGCGGGGTCAAAACGCTGACGAAAATCGAGTTCTTGAAATAGGCGCCAAAGGGGGCGCGGCCCCACGCTTCGACATAGTTGGCGGTGAACGAATCCAGCTCGATGCCTGCCTGTGCCGCAGTGCGCTGCCACAACTCTACCAGGCGCCCCTCGCCCATCAACGGCAAATTGCCCAGCACGAAAAACAACGCCAAGTGCGCCAGCACGTACAGCACCGCGATCACTGTATCGCGGATTTTGCGCGAGATAAACACCCCCAGCGCCATCCACAGGATGAACGCGAGGCCGACCAGGGGGAATGAGGCGAGGTAATCGGGTAGCAAGGCCAGCCTGACGCCCCAATTGCCCGGAAAGATCGTCGGCGGCGTCGCGATTGCCTCTGCATAGTTCTTGAAAGAGGTCAGGATCATCCAGACAAACGGAAAGCAGACGGCTGCCCCGCCCAGAGCCAGCAACACATAGACGAGCGTGTTGCCAAACACCCGCTTGACGTGTGGGTTAACCCGCGATTTCCTGACGGTCTGTTGTGAGAAGGAAAAAGAGGACACCTTGGGCTCCTACTGATAAAATACTCGGCGACCGGCCAATCGCTGGTTCAACAAGGTCATCGCCAGGATGATACCAAACAGGACGAACGCGATGGCGCTGGCATAGCCCCATTGGGTAGCATTGTAGAACCTGTCATAGATGTAATACGTGACCGAGGTCGTCGTCTTGAGCGGGCCTCCCCTGGTCAATACATAGAACATGGTAAAGGCACGAAACGCGCCGATGGTAGAGATAATCAGCAGGAAAAAGCTCGTTGGGGAGATCATCGGGAAGGTGATCCTCCAAAAGACCTGCCATTCGGTAGCGCCGTCTATACGGGCCGCCTCGTACAATTCGGGCGGCACGTTGAACAGCCCGGCCAGGTAGATCACCACGTCATAGCCAAGGAAATGCCACATGCTGACGATGGACACGGCCAGCAGGGACATGCTCGGCCCCTGCAACCAGCTAGGCGGCTTGAAGCCCCACCGCCTGCCCAGGGAGAGAAAAATGCCCCGGGGTTCCTGGAGCCAGCGCACCGGGAAAAAGGTTTGCAGCTCTTGCACTACCCATTCCAGCGCGGCGGGCCGCAGCATAAACAGCACGCCGATGCCCAGCAAGCCTCCGGCAATCACCGCCAGCAGCCCGGTCAAGCTCCCAGAGCGGCGGGGAGCAGTAACCAGCAGGTAGACCAGCCAGGCCGCCATCAACCCGACCCAGATATACACTACGGGTGGCCGGGCGGCAACCTGGAGAAAAGCGGCCAGCCCCTTGGCCGTGCCTCCTGAGATAAAGTTGAGCACGCCGGACTGGGCGTTGAAAATCCACTGCCAGACCATCGCCGCCGGAACCATCGAGGTGACATATGGCAGGAAATACAGCGTGCGAAACAGCGAGCGGTAGCGAATGGGCCGAAACAGCAGGTAGGCGATGAACAAGGAAATCATCATCGTCAAGGGGACGGTGGCAATTACATAGAACACCGTCACCTGGAGCGCCTGCCAAAAATCGGGGTCATCGAGCAGGGCGAGGTAATTCTCCAGCCCGATAAAGCGCTCCTTGATGATGCTCCAACGGTGCAGGCTGATAAAGCCTGCCCTGAGCACCGGGTACAGCCCAAAGACGATGATGATGATAAAAGAGGGGATGATAAAAAGATAGGCCAGCGCGACCTCGCGCACCCGCATGGAGAACAAGGACTGGCGGGCAGGTGGCCTGGACGATTGAGAGACACCAGGTTCGATGGGACGCACTCCGGACGTGCTCACGGGCTATACTCCTTAAAGGTCGCTACCCTTATGGGAAGATAACGGCTCGGCGCGAGCGGCTGGCTCCCCGGCAGTCAGCGGTTGGGGGATGACCCCGTGCATCGGCCAACCATCGTGCATTGTAGTAACAATAGGAAAAG
>JAAYXX010000548.1 GCA_012515695.1 Chloroflexota bacterium | reverse complement strand
CATTCTCCGAGCGGGTGCGCCAACTGCCGCCCGACGAGGCCGTGGCCGCGACCGCCGAGTCCATGAACAAAATCTGGCAGATCGCCGGGTTGAAATAGCCCTGGACTGACATCGTCCTTGGCAGGTTACAAGCCGCCAGGGATCGCGGCGGTCCACAGGATGGACCGCCAGCATCCTTGCTGGCTCTTCTCTCTCGCCGAAACTGGAGAGGGGGCGCGGCTCTGCAGAGCCGTGAGGATGAGGTCGGGATTGAGCATAAAACCTCCCGTAGCTTGTACGCTGCGGGAGGTTTTTGCGCGCAAATCAGGAACCGGCTGCTTACCAGGTCAACGTGGGGCTGTGGAACAGCTCCAACTCGTTGCCGTCCGGATCGCGGAAAAAGGCCAGCCGAATGTCCCCTACGTTGGTCGGCGTGATAAAGAACTCGACCCCTTTGGCCACCAACTCGTTATATGCCGCATCCACATCCGGCACCTCGAACGCCAGATGCATCAACCCCATCCCCGGCCGCTCGCATTTTTCCGGCTGGGGGCCAGACATCAACTCGATGGTCGTGCCGCCAATGTCGATAAAGACCACTTCTTTGCCGGGGATACTCCCCACGATGGAAAGGCCCAGCGTCTCGGTGTAGAAGGCTTTGGCCCTGGCGAAATCGGGCGTACGCAAGGCGATGTGATGGCTCTTCATCTGCATGATGGTCCACTCCTTCAGGATCGGTATTTTCGCTGCTGGATGAATTCGGCAATCCGCCGACAGAACGCAATATCCCCATCCGGCGGGACCTGATCCGCCACGCCCAGGATAAAGGGCGTCCCTTCCCAGGCGTCGAACACGCGCTCGAGATGGGCTTCCATATCCGCCCAGGTATAGGGGGGCGCAAACATCACCCCCGGCACCCCGCCCCACAGGATGAGCGTATCGCTGCCCGCCACGGCCCGCATCTCCTCTACCGGCAGGTCTCCGGCAGGCTCAGGGGTCAGGGCCTCTACCGCGTCAAACCCGACGGCGGCCAGCTTGGGCAACAGCCCGCGCACCGTGCCATCCAGATGGACCGCGCATTTTGTGCCCGCCGCGTGCAGCCGCTCCAACCGTCGGCGATGGGGGCCTGCTATCCAGTTGTCATACACAGTGGTGAGGCTTTCGCTGGACAAATTGTCCGCAAAGTGTACCAGCGGCGGGGCCAGTTGGCAAACGGCATCCAGCACCGGCTGCTCTTGCTCCTCCATCAGCGTCAGAATGGTTTCGACCTTGTCGGGATAGTCCATCAGCAAAAAGAAGGCGTTTTGCACCCCCGCCCACTCGTATACAAACGCGGGCAGTGGGCTGCGCGGCATGGCGATGGAGGGCAGTCCATCATACCGCGCCCATAGCTCCATGCGCTGCGGATAGTCGTCCACCGCGCTTACCCGCAAGCGGCGATGCTCCAGCAGGTACAGCAGGATGTCCAGGTCGCGCTCGGATTCTACGGCGTGCTTGGTGCAGCCGGTGGAGCAGCTCTCTGGCAAGAACTGCTCTTCCTGCACCAACTCGCCGATGGGCGTGCGCCAGATGCGGCGTGTACGCCCCGCCTTGGTGTCGGCAACGAGTTCTATTTCCGGGCCATACTCCGGCTCGCCCAGCCAGAATTTGGCATACCAGTAGTAGGGCATCACGCCCAACTGCTGATGCAGGGCCAGATAGCCCTCCTCGGTATTCCAGGCGGGGTCTCCCTCGCCCAATTGAAGCTGACCGGCGATCCAATAGCTGAGGTCCGCCGTCCAGACTGTTTCTTCCGGGATACGCCCGGCCAACAACTCGAATAACGCCTCGCGCATCGTGCCTCCTCCGCTGACGGCGCGCCCGCGAACGCGGCGATCGTTCACCGCCTGCTCCAATACTCTTGCAGGAACCGCGCCCCGTTGGCTACCGCCGCGTCCATGATTACCTGCCCCGTTTCGGCTGTGGCTACCGTGGGGATGCCATACGTCCCCGATTGGCTGGGCTGCAAGTACCAGGTGGACCAGGTCACTTGTTGACTGCCCATGAACCCGTCACCCGCCACAAACTCGGAATGATAGCGCATGGCGTCCTCGTCCGTGGCCTTGGACATATCCACCACTTCCGGGCTGAGGTAGAGCAGCAGGGCCGTCTCCCATTCCCCGGCGTGGATAGCGCCCCCCTGAGGCGAGCGGCGCACGCTCTGGAAGGCGTCTCGTGAAAGCCGCGCCGGGCTGATGACGGCGATGGCCTTGTCGCAGGCGTCGCACAACTCGCGAGAGACGGTGTTCAGCGGGCCGCTGTGGTGGCCGTGGCAGTCCAGCAGGGCCAGCTTGTCAAAGCCCATATCCAGCACTGAGCGGCAGATGTCAAAGATCATATCCATGAACACCCGCGTCCGCAGGGTAATCGTGCCGGGCCACTGGCGCATAATCTTCATCGAATAGCCGTAGCGGATGGTGTCCATTACCAGCGTGGGGATTTTTCCATCCAGCGCCTCAGCCAGCCGCCGCCCATATGCCTCGGCGATGCGGGCGTCCGTGTCCACTGGCAAATGCGGGCCATGTTCCTCCGTCGTGCCCACCGGCAAAATCAGCAACGACCGCTGGCGGATGTGCTCCTCCAATTGCGGCCATGATTGATCGCGAAAGTAGAATGACATTTTTCTCCTCTCGGAATATCGCCAATCCGAACGCCTACCGGTCCCTTCGCCCTCTAGAAGGGCGGTAGGTGCGCTTTTCTGTAGGCAGTTGAAACTGCACCAACCACTGCAATCGCCAACAAGTTGGCGCGCCGCCCTTCGGCGGCTGGGAAGCGAACCTGCGAAGGCAGGTGCGCCATGTATGGCGTCGCCAGCAAGCTGGCGACGCAACGGTTGCCGCGATTTCAATCGCCCCATCTCACGGAGGCAGGCTCTACCCCTCGCGCCCTGGCATCTCTTGCCAGGTGCCTGTCTCTGCCGAACACGCCGCAGCCGCCAGCATACGCTGCAACTGTATGCCGCGCTGTAAAGAAGGCTGGACGGGTTCGCCCGTCGCTACCCCTTGCAGGAAATTATACAGGCAGTGCATGTGCCCCCGAATACAGCCGATGCCGAACTTGGGGCCAGGGAAGGCCGCCGGTTTGTCGTAGCGCTGTACCGTGGCGATCCTGTTCCAACCCCTGGTGCCGCCCACCGGCTGCTCCGGCTCGCGCAGGTCGTACGCGTCCAAATAGTTGGGGTCCATCAGGTTGAATCGCAGCGCCCCTCGATCCCCGTGAATCTCGAAACGTAGTTCGTCTTCCGCGCCCGTGGCGATTTTCGACGCTTCGATGCTGCCCAGCGCGCCGTTCGCCAGCCTGGCCCACATCAAGAATTGGTCGTCCGCTTCCACACGCTCCATCTGTCCCCTGGCGTTGGGCCGCTGAGGGTACAGGATGCGCGTCTGGGTCAGCGTGGATTCAAACGGGCCGACGAGATAGTCCATCAGGTCTATGATGTGCGCGCCCAGGTCGCGCAGCACGCCGCCCCCCTCTGAGGCCATCTGCTTCCACCCCATCGGCTTGGCAGGGTCCACGCTGCCCGAATGCAGATAGGCCGCCCGAAAGCTGATCACATTCCCCAAAAAGCCCTCATCAATAAGCTGCTTGGCGCGGATTGTGGCGGGGTAAAAGCGATATTGCAGCGTCATCTGCCCGACGCCCTTGTAGCTGCGTAGCGCCTGCTCTACCTGCGCCGCCTCTTGCTCCGTGACCACCAGCGGCTTTTCACAGTAAATGTGCTTGCCCGCCGCGATGGCGGCCATCAACTGCTCCAGGTGTTGGCTGTTGGGCGAGCAGATATTGATGATCTGGATATCATCCCTGGCGATCAACTCGCGCCAATCCGCCGTCCCAAACTCGAATCCCGCCTGCTCCGCGGCTCGCCGGGCGGTCTCCTCTCGCGAGGTTGCTACCCCCACCAGCCGGGTACGCACCGGCGCGGGCTGATAGAATAGCGGGATATTCAAATAGCCATAGGCGTGTACCTTGCCGATAAACCCAAAGCCGATAATGCCCACTCCCAGAGTGTCCATACTTCCCCCTATCTCACGAACCGGTTGGTTGCTTTCCGGCGTACAACTGTTCGTACAAGTCCAGATACCGCTCGTACACCTCGCGGTAGATGGCGTATCGCGCCGGGTTGGGTTCAAACACCCGCGCCGGGCGATACCAGGCGTCCGCCGCCTCGCGAACGCTCGCGTATTGCCCAATGCCCGCCGCGGCCAGCGCCGCCGCTCCCAGCGAGGCGGCATCCGCGCAGGCCGGACGCTCCACGGGGACGCCCAGCAGGTCCGCCTTGATCTGCAACCATACGTCGCTGCGCGCTGCGCCCCCCATAGAGCGAATGGCGCGCATCGCCAGGCCGCGCTCGGCCACTGGTCCCAGGCATTCCTGCAACATACAGGCGCACGCCTCCATGATGGCTCGCGCCATGTGCGCCCGCGTGTGGCCCAGGCTCAGGCCCACGAACGCCCCCCGCGCATGGGGGTTGAACGTGGGCACGCCCGTCCCGGCGAAATGAGGCAGCACCGTCAGCCCGTCGCAGCCCGGCGGCACAGACTCTACCCCGCGCAGGAATGCGTCATAGTCGGCCCCTGGCTCGCACAAATCCCGGAACCACTTGAGCACGATGGCGGACGTGGTGGTAAATGATAGCACGAAAAAGGCGTCGGGGACGGCGTGCCGACCCACGCACACCCGCGTGTCGTCTAGCATGGCGTCGGTGGTGGCGATCAGGGCCAGGGCTGTGCCGGTGGTCTCGCTGACCATCCCCGGATGCACATTCCCCGCGCCCACCGCGCCCACAAGCTGGTCGTTGGCCCCCACGCACACCGGCACGCCCGCCGGTATGCCCAGCTCTGCCGCTGCCCGCTGGCTCACCTGTCCGGCCACGTCCCCCGGATTGAGGATACGCGGCAATTGCTCGGCGGTGATCCCGGCGGCATCCAGCAGCCGGGAATGCCAGTCGCCGATTTGCAGGTCGTACATGCCACTGAACTGGGCAATCACCCGGTCGGTGGCGGCCTCGCCGGTCAGGCGATAGAGGACATAGTCGGGGAGCAGCAAGAATTTGTGCGCGCGATGGGCCTGGGGCACGTGCTGGGCCAGCCAGGCCACTTTGAACAGCGTCAATCCGGCGGGCAGCCACGGGTAGCCGGAAATGCGCCGGTACGTCTCACGCGAGAGCCATTCCGCCTCCCAGGCGTCGGCGATGGCCTGGGCGCGATTGTCCACCCAGACGATGGCGTTATAGAGTGCGCGTCCCTCCCGATCAATGGGGACAAAGGTTTGCCCCTGCGAGCCGAACCCGATGGCGGCCAGGTCCGCCGGATGGGCGCCGCTGCGGGCAAACACGGCCCGCGTGCCGTCCACCGCCGCACGCCAATAGGCATCCGGCGGCATCTCGACCCAGTCGGGGCGCGGCGTCTGCGGGGTGTATTCTCCAGTATGCACGGCTACGGGGCGCCCATCGTCATTGATGAGCGCCGTTTTCAACGCAGTCGTGCCAAGGTCAAAGGTCAGGTATAGAGACATGGAGCCTCGCTCTTTTGTCAGGCTGGCATGATCGTTTCACAGGGCCATTATCGCGCAAATGGCCCTTTCGCGCTAACTTGACCTCTCAGTACCCAAAATCTCGCTCGACCTCGGCGATGGCTTCTTCGATGATGTCCATTCCCTTGGCGGCGATGGGCAGGTCCATGACGATGGGCGGGGACATGCGCAGGATGTGGCCCGCCGGGACCCAGGCCAACCCCTTGGCAAAGGCGCGCTGGTAGACGAGCTTGCCCGCTTCGGCGAACGGCTCCTTGGTGGCGCGGTCTTTGACCAACTCGACGCCCAACAGGCACCCCTTGCCGCGCACGTCGCCGACGATGGGGTGATCGGCCTTGATTTGCTGCAAGCGCTGATCGAAATATTCGCCCAGGCGAGTGGCGTTCTCCAACAGCCCCTCCTCCTGGATGACTTCCAGGCTTGCCAGCGCCGCCGCGCAGGCCATCGGGTTGCCGCCATAGCTGCTGGAAGCCGAGATACCCTTGAGGCTATCGCGGTATTTGTCCGACACGAGCATGCCGGTTACGGGGAAGCCGTTGCCGAACCCCTTGCCCACGGTGACCACGTCCGGGGCGGTGTCCCAGTGTTCCATGCAGAAATACTTGCCCGTGCGGCCCATGCCCGTGAGCACCTCGTCGGCCATCAGCAGGATGCCGCGCTCATCGCAAAAAGCGCGCAGCTTGGGGAAAAAGTCGTCCGGCGGGAAAATGGACCCCGCCCAGCCCTGCACCGGCTCCAGCACAAAGGCGGCGATCTGGCCTGTGGTGGCGTTGGTGATGAACTGGTCGTAAAAGTTCAGGTAAGCGTCGGTGTCGATGGTGCCGTCTGCCTTGGTGAACATGGGGCGATAGGGGTCAGGGCGCGGGACCATGTAAAAGCCCTGGGTGCGTCCGCCGCCGTTGGTCGGGTTCATCTTGCCGCAGCTCACGGCGTGGCCCGTTTTGCCGTGGAAATCCATAAAGCAGGAGATAAACTCGTTCTTGCCTGTGGCCGCCCGGCAGGCGCGCAGCCCCGCCTCGACGGCGGTGGTGCCGCTATCGTACAACTGCATGCCGGTCAGGTCCCAGGGCTGAATCTCGGCCATCTTTTCCAGCAGGGCCACCTTTACTGGCGTGTTGAAATCGTGGCAGTTCATCAGGTTCTTGGCGTGAAGGGCCACGGCCTCGCTCACCTTGGGGTGGCAATGGCCCAGGGTGGTCACATAGATGCCGCTGGAAAAGTCGATGTAGACGTTGCCATCCACATCGGTCAGGGTCACGCCGTGCCCCTTTTCAAAGACCACCGGGAACAAGGTCACCTGGCTCGAATAGCCGACCATGTACTTCATGCCGCGCGCGTTAAACGCCTGAGAACGCGGGCCGGGGATCGTATCTGTAACGATGTGGGGAACGTCACGCGGGTCTATCCGCGCCCAAGCAGGAGCCGAGCTAGCCATTTGATCAATCCCTCCCATTGTTCAAAATGATCTATCCGATGTTCGTAATGATACGACCATCGCCCGCCCTTGTCAACTGGAAGCGGGGCGCGTCGACCTCACCCCCCAGCCCCCTCTCCAGATTTGGTTCAAGGGCGGACAGTTTGTGACTTGCGCGCCTGTAAGGCGCGGCTACTGTCTGCCTCTGAACCCTTCGGGACGAGAACGGCGGGGACCCTCACCCCCGGCTCCTACTGAGCCGCTCCCTCTCCCAGAGGGCGAGGGCGGCAGAATGCCGCGCCAAAAGCCTTCTCCCCGTGGAAGGGATTGGACCGCCGCCATCCTTGGCGGCTTACAATGATGCCGGCTGGAAGCCGGCGGTCCAATTTGTAGGCGCGGCTACCTGTCCGCCCTTGAACCAGATTTGGAGAGGGCCGATCAGTAGATCGGGGGCTAGGAGGTGAGGTCAAGTTGACAAACGGGGCGCGCTCACTATTATGGGGTATGTTCAAAATGAACACGCAACAGCGGGGAGGATAGATGAACGCACGACAAACAGCCATCCTGGAGTTGGTCCGGCAAAAGCCGGGCATCAAGGTGGGGGAGCTGGCGGAGCATTTCGGCGTCTCGCCCATGACCATTCGCCGCGACCTGACCGAGCTGGCAGACCAGGGGCTGCTCATTCGCACGCACGGCGGCGCTGTCCCGCCTGGCTCTGCCCAACCCAGCACCCTGGCCCCCCGCGCCACAGCGTCCAAAGCCGCCATCGGCAGGCTGGCCGCCACACTGGTGCGGCGCGGTCAGACCGTCATGGTGGACACGGGCACCACGGCCCTGGAAGTGGCCCGCCACCTCCCCGCCGACTGGGATTTGACCGTCGCGACGACCTCGCTTAGTGTGGCCGAGGCGCTCTATGCGTCTCCCATCCAGGTGTTGGTGCTTGGCGGCCTGCTCAAAAAGGGGTTCCCCTCGCTCTACGGCCCGCTGACCGAGAGCAACCTGGCCGCTCTGCACGTGGACATCCTGTTCATCGGCTGCGATGGCGCAGATAGCCAGGCCGGGTTCTATTCCGCCGACGTGCACCTTTCCAGCGTGGAGCAGGCCATGATCCGTAGCGCCGAGCGGGTTGTGGTGGTCACAGAGAGCGCAAAGTTTGGTCGGCGGGCTTTTGTGCGATATGCCACCCCCGACCAGGTGGACACCGTCGTGACCGACGCTCACCTGCCAGCAGAAGACCGGCTGAACCTGCAAGAGCGCGGGGTTGCGGTGCTGATTGTCGATACATGAGCAACACGCGGAGAGGCCGGGGCCTGACCCCGAACCCTCCGCGTGCTACCATAGCTGCCCCGCTAAAAGATGGCGCTCACGTACGTCGTTATTGGAAATACCAGATGGCTGTACTGCACATCCTGCTGCACGGTGGCTATCAAAGGCGATCCGCTATTGTCCATTCCCATCAGGTACACGGTGTACACCGCCCCCGACTGGAGCGTCACATCCGGCAGTCTCAGAATGGCCCTGTCTGTGCCCGCCCGCTGAACTTCCAGGATAAAGTCCCCGGCGGTCACTTCGATGGCATCAGTCCACTCGCCAAAGGCCACATCCTCAAACTGCATCTCTTGCGGGCCGATGAGCGCCACGTCTACATGGGGGCCGCCGGGGGCCGAATGGACCACCTTGACGCGAGCCTGCCCCAGCGGCGGCGCGCTGTTGTTCTCGATCATCTTGCCCACCGCCAGTTGCTCGTATCTGTGCCCCAGCAGGATAGTAGCCTGCATGTTTGGATCTAGCCGCAAGGTCGAAGAGAGCACGATGGGCGTCAACTGCCCGGCGGGCATAACCTCAACCCAGTAGCGCCCGCTGGGGAACGTCTGATACTCGCCGATCTGGGGATAGGTAAGGTTCTCATAGTAGAGAATGCCTCCCAGCGTCACATCCAGTGGCGGGGCATCGGGCGAAGCGTTGATCAGGCGCAGCCGCGCCAGCCCCTTGTCGGCCCTCAACACCGCGTCCAGCGACGGCTCGCCCCCCACGAGGCCCGCCAGGGAGAGGGTATACACAGTATTCTCTCTGAACGCCATCCCCGGTATGGTCAGGAGGACATTGTCCGTCCCCGCCTGCCGCACCTCCAGGGTCCAGCTTCCCACCGCGACGGTCACGTATCCGCCGGTTTGACCAGGCAGCAGGTTGCTGGCCAGTTCGGGGCCATAGCGCAAAGCCACATCCACCGCGCCCGCACTGGGCGCAGTATGCAGCACACGCAGCCGCGCATGGCCGGGAGCGGGCAACTGGTTGTCATCTACAAAGGAATAGGGGGTGACGTTGGGCCACGCGTCGGCCACCGTTAGCGTGTATTCCTCGCCCAGGTTGATATTCATGGTGACAGTGAGGACCACCGGCCCGGATGCGCCTGCGGGAACGACCTCGATCAGGTGCGCGCCAATCGGGAAATAGTTGTACTCGGTGACTCGCGTATAGGGCACGTCGATCAGAAACCGCTTTCCGTCTACCAGCACGTCAACGGACGGCGCACCCGATGCCATATGCGCCACCCGCATAGACCCCACGCCCGCATCGGTGCTCTGCACCATGTCGAACGTCGGAGCGCCGCTGGTCAGCCCCACGGGGAAGAGTGTGTAGGTCGCGCCCGCCTGCAACGTTACCCCGCGAATCGTCTTGAGAACGGTATCTGTGCCCGCCAGGCGCACCTCCAGGTCATACGTTCCCACATCAATGGAGGCATAGCCGCCGTTCTCGCCAAACGTCACACCATAGAACCAGGTTGGCCCATCCACCACGCCCACGTCCAGGGCGGGCGCGTCGGGAGATGCGTGGATCAGGCGCACATGCGCGCGCCCCGCCCGCGGCCAGCTTTTGTCATCCTCAAAGACCAGGGGCGCAATGTCGGCCAGCTTGTTGGCCGCCACCAGCGTATAGGCCCCGTCGATGGTTAGCGATACGTCGGTGGCAAGGAGCGCCGGGCCATTTGTGCCCGCTGGTACGAGCCGCACATGGTGAGCACCACCCGGCAATGACACATACTCCGAGATGTCTCCCATGCTCAGATTCGTCGCCATTACCGCCCCATCGACTACGATGTCTACCTCTGGCGCGTCGGGCGAGGCGTGCATCACCCGCAAACGGGCCACGTCTGTGTAGTACTGCATCAACCCGGCGCGATGTTCGCCCTCACCTTGGGCCAGGGCCGTTACCGTAGGAACAAGCAAAGAAAGCCACGCCAGAATCATCAAGAGCCGCTTAATCATTTTTCCTGCCTCCTCGATCTGATCGGTGGCTGTGCTGGGGCGCAATGAGACAGGGATGGAGCGCGTTGAGTGGGGATGATATGCCGATTGGATGGTCGGTGATGGGGCCGACCGACCATCAGGTCATAATCCGATACAGACAGGGTTATCTATTGCAGAGTAATATACAACAAAAGAAAGCATATACTGAGATAATTCCCGCATGAGGGGTGGCGAGAGGGGACCGAAACAAGATAAAAGATTGTTGATGCCAGCCATTAAGAATATTATAACCCTTCTGGCGGCTAAAAGTCAAAAGATGACGAATACGGATGCCGGTCCCATCGGCGGAATACGCGATATGAAAATGGGCGGGTCGGGCGCTAAACACAACAGTTGGCAGCGCGTCACCCGGCGCATCGTTCACACGCGAGACCTTCCCTGGCGATTTCCCCTTGAAGGGTATTTCGGTTATAATGTGTTGATTATGGAAAGGAGGTCTGGCTTTGCAGATATCCGAGGAACGCCTGCATTCCCTTCTCAAGCAGGTACAAAAGCCTGCCCGCTATGTCGGACAGGAGCTAAACAGCATAAACAAGGACTGGAACAGCGTGCAGGTAACGCTGGCCCTGGCGTACCCCGACCTCTATGAGATCGGCATGTCCAACCTGGGGTTGTCTATCCTGTACGACCTCGTCAATCGCCGTCCCGAATTCGCCGCCGAGCGCGTGTATGCCCCGTGGGCCGATATGGACGCCGCCATGCGCGACGCGGATGTGCCCCTGTTCTCCCTGGAGACGCGGCACTCGCTGGACGCTTTTGACGTGATTGGCTTTAGCCTCCAGTACGAGTTGAACTATACCAACGTGTTGAGCATGTTGGATTTGGGGCGCATTCCCGTGTTGGCCCGCGAGCGCGCGAATGCCCTGCCTCTGGTCGTGGCGGGCGGCAGCTGCACCTATAACCCGGAGCCGATGGCTGATTTCGTTGACGCGTTCGTCATCGGCGAGGGGGAACAAGTCCTGCTAGAACTGCTCGAGTGCGTCCAGGCGTGGAAAGCTGAAAAGGGTGAGCAGGCGCACGCTGGCCGCGCAGAGCTGCTCCGGCGGCTGGCGCGCATCCCTGGCGTCTATGTGCCCAGCCTCTACCGGGTGGAATATAACGGCGATCAGACCATCGCCGCCATCGAGCCGATGGAAGAGGGCGTGCCCCGCCGGATTCGCAAGCGCATCCTTCCCGAACTGGGGCCAGTGCCTACGCGCCCCATCGTGGCAAACATGGAAGTGGTACATGACCGCGCAATGGTCGAGATTCAGCGCGGTTGCAGCCGGGGCTGCCGCTTTTGTCAGGCGGGGATCATCTACCGCCCCATTCGCGAGCGCCCGGCGGACGAGGTGGTGGCAGGCATTGACGATATCCTCAAGGCCACAGGCTATGCAGAGGCGTCGTTGCTGTCCCTGAGCAGCAGCGACCACAGCCATATCGAGGAGATCATCTCCCAGGCGATGGCCGCCCACGCCGAAGAGGGGCTGTCTATCTCGCTGCCGTCTCTGCGGATTGACTCGTTCTCCGTGCGGCTGGCCGAGATGATCCAGGAAACGCGCAAGACGGGCTTTACCTTTGCGCCGGAGGCGGGCAGTCAGCGCCTGCGCGATGTCATTAACAAGGGCGTGACCGAAGACGACCTGTTGCACGCTACCCAGTCTGCATTTGAGAGCGGTTGGAACAGGCTCAAGCTCTACTTTATGCTGGGTCTGCCCACCGAAGTCGATGATGATGTGCGCGAAATGGCGCGGCTGGTGCGCGATATTCAGGCGCGTGGCAAGGCTATCCGCCGCCGCATGGTGGACGTGAGCGTCAGCGCCTCGACCTTTGTGCCCAAGCCCCACACGCCTTTCCAGTGGGTTCCCCTGGTAGACCGGGCCACCGTCGAGCAGCGCCAAAAGCTGCTACGTGATGGCACGAACACTCGCGGGCTGCGTGTCAGTTGGTCCGACTGGGATACCACCTGGCTGGAGGCTCTATTGAGCCGGGGAGATCGGCGGCTGGGGGGCGTCATCTGGCGCGCCTGGCAGGCAGGTGCGCGGTTCGACGCCTGGAGCGAGCAGTTCCGTCCCGATCTCTGGCGGCAGGCGTTGGCCGAAGAGGGCGTAGACCCCGATTTCTATACCGGACGACACCGTCAGCGCGACGAGACGCTGCCCTGGGATCACATTGATGTCGGAGTGAGCCGCGCTTATCTCTGGCGAGAGTGGGAACGGGCGCTCAAGGGAGAGCTGTCTCCCAACTGCCGCGAGCAGTGCCACGGGTGCGGCATTCAGCAGAGCTTTTCAGGGGAGCAAACGCCAGCATGGAGGTGTCCGTCCTGATGTATACTGACGTTGTGCAGAGATATCGCGTAACCTTTGGCGTGAGCGGCCCTTTGATATACACTTCTGTCCTGGACATGGGGCGGCTGTGGGAGCGGTTGCTGCGGCGCGCTGGCATTCCGCTGGCGTATACGCAGGGATTCAATCCGCACCCGCGCCTGCAATTCGCCTCGGCGTTGCCAGTGGGCTATAGCAGCGACTGCGAGCTTGTTGACATTTTGCTCGGTGAGATAATGGCCCCGGAGGCTTTTCGCGCGGCCATTGAGCGGCACGCGCCGCCGGGCCTGAGTATCTTGCAGGTGGAGGATGTACCGCTCAAAGCGCCTGCGCCTCAATCGAGTATGCGCCTGGCCCACTATCGCGTGTGCGTCTGGTCGCCAGCCACGCGCGATCAAGTCGGGGCGGCTCTGGCGCGCCTGCTGGAGCAAGAGCAGGTGATCAGGCAGCGTATTCGCAAGGGCGAGATGAAGGATTATGATCTGCGCCCGCTGATTTCAAGCCTGGAATATCAGGGCCAGGAGGGGGACAGGCACGAGCTGTCCATGACCCTGGCTTGTGGCCCGCAGGGCGCGGGCCGCCCCGAAGAGATTATTGACGAAATACAGATACCCGTCTCGCGGTATACCATCCATCGCTCCCAACTGGTGTGGGAGGATGGACAGGAGGAACGGCAATGAAGGATTTGTGGTCACCGTGGCGCATAGAATACATCCTCCAGAAAAAGCCGGATGGTTGTGTTTTTTGCAAGGGATGCCAGGCAGATATGGATGCGGAGAACTTGATCCTGCATCGTGGCGAGTACAACTTTGTCATAATGAACCGTTACCCATACAACAACGGCCATTTGATGGTTGTGCCCTACAGGCACATCAACATGCTCAATAACCTGACCGCTGACGAACAGCTTGAGATGATGCAATTGGTGAGCCTGTGCATTGAGGTGTTAAAGGATTCCATGCATCCCGATGGCTTTAACGTCGGCATGAACCTGGGCGCACCGGCGGGCGCGGGCATCAAGGACCACATCCATATGCACATCGTTCCGCGTTGGACTGGCGACACCAACTTTATGCCGGTGCTCGCCGATACGCGGGTGATCGTCGAGGCGCTGGATCAAACCTACGCCCGGCTCAAGCCGCTTTTTGAAAAGTGCCTCGTAGCGCAGGCGCAAGGCAGGGCAATTGCATCTAAACATCGAGCACCTTGAGGAGATAGGCTGTATCCCAAGCTGCTCTGAGACGCTTGGCCTTCAGGCCGCATTTGGCAGAATGCTCCTGTTTGAGGAGACTGAGGCAGAGATGCCTGAGAATCGCCAAGTTTTCGGGGGCATGGTCCTTGCGTACGCGACTGTCATCCTCAAGGAAAGCGACATCCAAGCACCAGTGCAACTCGTTCTCAATGGCCCAATGACTTCGTATGACGCGTAACATCTGCCGAGCGTTGCCAGATAAGCTGGAGATGTAATAGCGCGTCTCCGAACTGACCGTGTCGCCCACCCGACGTACCGAGACGACCTTGATCAGGCTATTGATTCCTGCCCAGAAGCGTACGCTCTGGGCGTAGAGGGCATAGGTAGCATCCGAGATCACCCAACAACGCCGAATCTCGATGCGCCCGTGCCCTTTCTCCACCGTCTTGCAGGTATCATGGCTCTCCACTTGGGCATAGTCTGCGCGTTCGGCCCGCTCAAAGAGCCACTGGATCCGATCATAGAGCCCTTGTTGGTTCTCTTTCACAGCCAACACATAGTCTCCCTGCTGCTGCTGGATCTGCAAGGCGATGTCGCGCTGACACCCCATCGCATCGATGGTGACGATACAGCCGGAAAGGTCCAGCAGGCGCAACAGTTTGGGAATGGCGGTGATCTCGTTTGACTTGGCGTCGGTTTGCACTTGTCCCAGCACCAGGTGGTTGGCTGTCGCCCAGGCGCTGACCATATGGATCGCCTCATGACCCGCCACCCGATCATGCGATCGTCGCAGAGTCTTGCCATCGATGGCGATGACTTGGCCGTGGGTCAGTGCTTGTACCGTTCGGATCCAATCCAGAAAGCAACTGCGAAATTGCTCCGGGTCCAAGCGAGCAAAGACCCGTCCAAAGGTATCGTGAGAGGGGATGCCGTTGGGTAGTTCGAGGAATTGCCGTAGCCAGGGCTCTTTGGATCGTCCAAATTCCGCGATATCTACCCAGGTATCCGCTCCACTGGTCATCCCCAAGATCGCGATGGCCACGATGTCTATGAGCTTGTGGCGCTGCGTTCGTTGTACCCGGGGGTCTGGTAAAGAGGCAAAGCTCTCCAACAACGTCGGCCTAGGATCCGTGGTCACGACTATCTCCTGATCGCAAATGGTGGCCCCTAGCCTACCACCTACCCACTTTAGATGCAATTGCCCTGGGTTGCGCTTGCTGCGTGGGCAGGTTGAAAGGTTTTGTAGGCGACTCTACAATAGGGGGCGTATGCATTCATCCAGCGAGGGAGAGATCATGGACAGATACGAACCAGAACGGCCGCTTGCGCGGTTCTTCTTGTGGAACGACATGCACATTCGAGCGCGGGAGGTGGAACACGCGGCTGGTGGGTACCGGGGTAGCAACCAGCGCGCGGCGTGGGCGGTCGAGTGCGCGCTGGGCCAGCACGGTTTTGCGCCGCCCGATGTGATTGTGCTGGCCGGGGACATTGTCAACGGAGAGGAGGCGCATATTCAAGGCGAGTATCAGGCGGTGCGCGAGATCGTCCTGGACCGGCTCCCGATGCCCGTGCTGCCCTGCCCAGGCAACCATGAGACACGCCAGGGGGCGGACGATCCGCGGCTGCAAGGAGCCTATGAGGAGACATTCGGGGCTGGCTGGTTCAACTATGTCTTTACGCTGGCAGGGTTTGGGTTCATTGTTGTGGACACGGGCGACGCCCATCACATACGGGACGAAAGGACGGCGGCGCGAAACGCGTTTGTCGGGCGTGCCCTGGAACGGTTGCGCGGGATGCCGGTGTTCGTGGTTACGCATGTGCCGCTGATTGCCATGCGCGAGCAAGAGCCGTTGATGGCGAGCTTTGGCTTTTCCACGTGGCGGGTGCTGGACCCTGGCCTACGCGAGATGGTAGAGGCCCACCGTGAGCAGGTTGTGGCGGTGCTGTGTGGTCATATTCACCTGACCGGCGTGCGCGAGGAGCGGGGAATCTACTACATCATGCCCGCCGGGACAGCCGAATCTCCGGCGGATTTCGCTTCGCTGGAACTGTTCACCGATCACGTGCATGTACGTATGCACGCTATTCCTGAGCAGTTGAATGACCCGCGCAATGACATTCACGGCGCGCTACGGCATCGGATTGACTATACGGATGTAGAGCATCCTGATCACGAGAGCTATGTGCGGGGCAACCGGGATGAGCGCGTGCTGACGATCCCACTTGGAGGGGAGAAGCGCCCCAACCCCGAAGCGGCGGGGGGGCTGGCGGTGTACCATGAGCGCGACGCGAGAGCGGGGGGCGGCGGGCAGCAGGTGGAGGCGCGGTTCCAGCGGTAGCTGGGCCGACTATCGAGAGAGCTTGAGGTGACACGATGGCAAAGCTGACGTTGATGGCGGTGCTCGCCCACCCCGATGATGAATCGTTTGGCGTGGGGGGGACGCTGGCGAAATATGCGGCGGAGGGGTGCGATGTGCATCTGGTAACGGCGACGCGAGGCGAGGCGGGGCAGATTGTTGCGCCGGGTGTCGCCACGCCAGCCAACCTGCCGCAGGTACGCGAGCAAGAACTGCGCTGTGCGTGCGCTACGCTGGGCATTCACCCGCCGCATTTTCTGGATTACGTGGATGGGCAACTGGCTGTCGTGCATCAAGGGCAGGCGGTGGGCAAGGTGGTGCGGCTAATCCGCCAGTTGCGACCGCAGGTCTTGGTGACATTTGACCCGCAGGGAGGCTATGGTCACTATGATGATATCGCCGTGCATCGCTGGGCGACAATTGCCTACGACCTCGCGGCGAAGGGTGATTGTTTCCCGGAGCAGACGGCGGAGGGTTGCATTCCCCATCAGGTGAGCAAGCTGTACTATCACGTCAACACGGAGGAGCAGGTGCGGGGTATCTTTGGCGATGGACCGGCCGCCGTAATGATGGATGGGGTCCCCTTTGCCTTTACCGGCGTGCCGCAGGAAGACGTGACGACGATGATTGACATTCGCGCATATGCCGAGATCAAGATGCGCAGCATCGCGTGCCACGTAAGCCAGGTGGGGGACGCCTCAGGCGAGGAGCCGATGGCCGAACTGCAGGGGCAGGCATGGGCCAACTATGAGGCGTACGTGCTGGCCCGTTCTACGCTTCCCAAGCCCGAAGGGATCGAGCGCGACCTGTTTGCCGGGCTGCGCTAGCCCCAGCAGCGGCGCGGCAGAACGCTGCGGTTGGTTACTCCAGGAGGATGCCGCAGATAGTGACCCATGACGTGTTCTGTTCGTCGGCGGGACAGCGGTCATACTCGATACGCGTTCCGCGCGTGTCTCCCAGCAGGCGCAGGGTGAGATAGATGGGCGGGAGGCCGCAGACGTTGTAGCAGTCTCCGGTCTCTTGCATGGCGGCCATGAAACCCGCAGCATCCCCGGCACAGATGCGCTGAATGATGCGGTCGTCATGTTCCTGCAACTGGGCGCGCCCCGTCAGGCTGACCGGCTGGCCGCCAAAGGCAGGGCCGACGTGGGACAGGTCGGCGGCGGCAACAACCAGCGTTTGGCGCCCGGCCATTTGAGCGCGGAGGGTATCGAGCAGGGCGTTGAACGTGGCGTCTTGGGCCGGGTCGGCCTCTCCGCGCACATAGCGGGCAAACGACCCGCAGAGGATAGGCACCACGTCGCAGGGCTGCCCCTGGCGCGCATGTTGCAGCCAGACGGCTGCCAGCTCGATGCTATGCTCGTTGCGATGGTGCAGTTCATCGTCAAAGGCGGCCTCTGGGTTGTCGGGGCTGATGGCGGCGGCCAGGGCGTCTACGATGCGCTGATCCGTGGGCAGGACGCCCAACGGCGTGGCATAGTGCTGCCGGGTGGGGATGATGGCCCCTTCTCCGCCGTGGTGGTCGGTTCCGAAAAAGATGACGAGGTCGGCGGCGCGGGCCATTTCGCGGGCCTGTTTCCAGACAGCAGCATACACCAGCGCGCCCCGGCGATAGTCAATGTGGGGGCTGACCAACCCGCGTCCGGTGGCAGGGGTAGCCGTGGGCGGGTTGCTACCGGCTACTTCCCAGGCGGCATCCAGGAACTGCCGAAGCGTATCCGGGTCTTGCGGGTAGGACTGTCCAGCCAACGGCGAAGGGCGGTATGGGGCAGTGCGGTAGGCCGCCAGGGCCTCGGCGTGGGCCTGGGCAAAGCGTTCATTGTCAAAGAACAGGGCTTCATCCAGGGCAGAGATGGCGCGTTCCAGCGTTTCCTGGGTGAGCGGCATACCAAAGCGCGCGGCCAGCGCAGCCCGCAGCGCGCTGATATCTCGCGTGCCATCGCACAGAACCAGCAGGGGCGCGAGTTGCCGAGGGATCAACAAAGTTTTGTCGCTCACCATCAGGGGGTCACTGAGCATGATTGCCGTACGGCCACCCTGGTCGACGGGTTGCATGTCGATGAGGCGCAGCTTGGGACGAATATCTGTAAGCAAAGCGGCTGTCCCCCTTTGTGTGATACGCTATCGTGTCGGATTGCTCTGATTATAGCCCGCGAGGCGACGACGGCAAACGGCTGGGTAGCGCGGGGCGGCGGCGGGGCATTTGACGGGAGGTATCCCCCTGGCTAAGATTGGCGCGACGGCAGGCTGGGCCGCCTGCCGCAAAGGAACGCAACGCCAAGGGGGGATGCTGCCATGTCATCGAACCTCACTCCGCGTGAGCTACTGCGCGCCTGTGTGACCTTTCAGCCTGGTGCGCGACCACTGTTGATGCAGACTAACTGGCTGATGCCGGGCGTTGAGGATGACTGGCTGGCAGAGGGGGCTACGCGGGCCGAGATCGAGGCGCTTTTCGCGCGGTCTGATGCGCGAGGGCACAACCTGGCAGTTCATTCTGGCGTCTTTCCAGAGTACGAGGCGCGGGTGCTCTATGAAGATGGCGATGTGCTGGTACGGACCAACGAACTGGGCGGCGTGGAAAAGCTGAGAAAGGGGTACGCCTCGTTGGCCCTGCCTGTCGAGTTCCCGGTCAAGACCCCGGCAGACTGGGCGGTCTATCGCGAGCGGCTAGAGTGGACGCCAGAGCGTTTGGGGGCGCGCTGGGTGGAGGAAGCGAGGGCCGCGCTGGAAGCGGGATTGCCGTTGCAGGTCTCCTTGCTAGGCTTTTTTGGTTTCCCACGCAAGTTGCTGGGCGACGAGCGCCTGTGCCTGGCGTATTACGACGAGCCAGCGATGGTGCGCGACATGTGCGAGACCTATTGCGCGCTGGCGTTGCGGATTGCCGACGAGATCGAGGCGGCGGGCGTGCCTGTGGACGGGGTGTTTTTCTGGGAAGACATGGCGGGCAAGCAAGGCTCGCTGATTGGGCCGCGCACGTTTCGCGAGTTCATGACGCCCTACTACCGGCAGATCGTTGCGCGTTTTCGCCAGTCGGGGGCCTATCATTTCGCTGTGGACACGGATGGGAATGTGGAGGGGCTGCTGCCCCTGTTCATCGAGGCGGGTGTTACGTGCCTGTTTCCGTTCGAGTGCCAGGCCGGAATGGATATTGTCCGGGTGCGGGAGCGCTACCCGCAGTTGGTGATTCACGGGGGCATTGACAAGCGCGTGCTGCCGCTTGGGCGAGAGGCTATTGATCGGGAACTGGAGTACAAGCTGCCCCCGATGATCGAGAGCGGCGGCTATTTGTGCGCGGTAGATCATCGCATCATTCTGGAGACAAGATACGCTGATATGCGCTACTTTATGGAGCGCGTGACGCAGATGATTGGCAAGTAGAGTTGCGGGGCTGTCGGTCCCATCACACAAAGCGAGGGAGAAGGTCATCATGCCCAAGTCACCGAATATCTTGATCATCTTTACCGACCAACAACGCGCCGACACCATCCACGCGGCGGGGAACCCGATCATACGGACGCCTGCGCTGGACCGGCTGGTGCGAGAGGGAACGTGCTTTACCAGCGCGTATACCCCGGCTCCCGTGTGCGTCCCTGCCCGCTGCTCGCTGATTTTGGGGCAATATCCACATCGTACGGGTTGCGCGGACAATGGCGACCCTATGCCGCAAGACCGACCAACGTTCATGCAGGTGTTGACCGAGCGCGGGTATCGCACGCACGGCATTGGTAAGATGCACTTTACCCCGGACTCGCACGCGTTGCGCGGGTTCCAGACCAGGGAACATCAGGAAGAGTTGCGCGCGCGCGTTGAGGATGACGATTACCTGCAATTCCTGCACGCGAATGGATTTGATCACGTGTATGACCCGTTTGGTTGCCGGGGGGAAATGTATTATGTGCCCCAGCCTGCACAGATGCCTGCGCGGCTGCACGGGACCAACTGGGTAGGCGATCGGGCCTGCGAGTTCTTGCGACAAGCTGACGAGACGCAGCCCTTTTTCCTATGGGCCAGCTTTATTCATCCGCACCCGCCATTCTCGCCGCCCACGCCCTGGAACAAGCTGTATCGCGGCCCACTCATGCCTTTGCCCAAGCGCCCCACGGACAGCGAGGCGTTGCACACTTTTGCCAACCGGCATCAGAATCGCTACAAATATCGGGATGCGGGGCTGGATGACAACCTGATACGTATGGAAAAGGCATATTACTATGCCTGCATCTCTTTTATAGATTACCAGATTGGCCGGATGCTGGCGGTGTTGGAGGAGAAGGGCCAACTGGATAACACGCTGATTCTGTTCACTTCGGATCACGGCGAGTTCCTGGGGGATTACAACTGTTTCGGCAAGCGGAGCAT